>NZ_LR134338.1:5880000-5972500 GCF_900637055.1 Brevibacillus brevis | reverse complement strand
GTCCCTGATTTCACACTGCCAAGAAAAGCGTCTAGCGAGGAACAAGGTGCCCGTACCGCAAACCGACACAGGTAGGCGAGGAGAGAATCCTAAGGTGCGCGGGATAACTCTTGCTAAGGAACTCGGCAAAATGGCCCCGTAACTTCGGGAGAAGGGGCGCCTCGGTAGGGTTAATAGCCCGAGGGGGCCGCAGTGAAAAGGCCCAAGCGACTGTTTAGCAAAAACACAGGTCTCTGCGAAGCCGCAAGGCGAAGTATAGGGGCTGACGCCTGCCCGGTGCTGGAAGGTTAAGGGGATGAGTTAGCGCAAGCGAAGCTTTGAACCGAAGCCCCAGTAAACGGCGGCCGTAACTATAACGGTCCTAAGGTAGCGAAATTCCTTGTCGGGTAAGTTCCGACCCGCACGAAAGGCGTAACGACTTGGGCGCTGTCTCGGCAAGAGACCCGGTGAAATCATAATACCTGTGAAGATGCAGGTTACCCGCGACAAGACGGAAAGACCCCATGGAGCTTTACTGTAGCCTGGTATTGGAACTTTGTGCATCATGTACAGGATAGGTGGGAAGCTGAGAAGCAGGGGCGCCAGCCTCTGTGGAGCTGTCGGTGGGATACCACCCTTGATGTACGGAGTTTCTAACTCGTCGCCCTTATCGGGCGAGAGGACCATGCCAGGTGGGCAGTTTGACTGGGGCGGTCGCCTCCTAAAAGGTAACGGAGGCGCCCAAAGGTTCCCTCAGAATGGTCGGAAATCATTCGTAGAGTGTAAAGGCAGAAGGGAGCTTGACTGCGAGACCTACAAGTCGAGCAGGGACGAAAGTCGGGCTTAGTGATCCGGTGGTTCCGCATGGAAGGGCCATCGCTCAACGGATAAAAGCTACCCTGGGGATAACAGGCTTATCTCCCCCAAGAGTCCACATCGACGGGGAGGTTTGGCACCTCGATGTCGGCTCATCGCATCCTGGGGCTGAAGTAGGTCCCAAGGGTTGGGCTGTTCGCCCATTAAAGCGGTACGCGAGCTGGGTTCAGAACGTCGTGAGACAGTTCGGTCCCTATCTGTCGCGGGCGTAGGAAGTTTGAGGAGAGCTGTCCTTAGTACGAGAGGACCGGGATGGACGCACCGCTGGTGCACCAGTTGTCACGCCAGTGGCACAGCTGGGTAGCTATGTGCGGACGGGATAAGCGCTGAAAGCATCTAAGCGTGAAGCCCCCTCCAAGATGAGACTTCCCACAGCGCAAGCTGGTAAGACCCCTCATAGACGATGAGGTTGATAGGTTCGGTGTGGAAGCGCGGTAACGCGTGGAGCTGACGAATACTAATCGGTCGAGGACTTATCCACACATTCTTAGCAATCATGCGTATTCAGTTTTGAAGGAATAAATCCTTCAACGTTCCTCGGTAGCTCAGTTGGTAGAGCAATCGGCTGTTAACCGATCGGTCGGCGGTTCGAGTCCGTCCCGAGGAGCCATATAATGCTCCTGTAGCTCAGTCGGTAGAGCGTTTCCATGGTAAGGAAGAGGTCGCAGGTTCGATTCCTGTCGGGAGCACCAGAAGTAATCTCATGAAAATGGCCCGTTGGTGAAGCGGTTTAACACAGCAGCCTTTCACGCTGTCATTCAGGGGTTCGAATCCCCTACGGGTCACCTAAAAATACCTTAACCACTGTTAAGGTGCCTGCAAAGTTCTCAGAGTATGCTAAGAAGCATACTCGTCACTTTGTCAGGGATTTGGAGGCTTAGCTCAGCTGGGAGAGCATCTGCCTTACAAGCAGAGGGTCGGCGGTTCGATCCCGTCAGCCTCCACCATAAAAAATGGGGAGATAGTGAAGTGGCTAAACACGGCAGACTGTAAATCTGCTCCCTCCGGGTTCGGCGGTTCGAATCCGTCTCTCCCCACCATTTTTTATTTTGCGGGTTGTTGGGGTATAGCCAAGCGGTAAGGCAACGGACTTTGACTCCGTCATTCCTAGGTTCAAATCCTAGTACCCCAGCCATTTTGCGAGCCATTAGCTCAGTTGGTAGAGCATCTGACTTTTAATCAGAGGGTCGAAGGTTCGAGTCCTTCATGGCTCACCAGTTTTTCAAAATCATAATATGTGCCCTTAGCTCAGCTGGATAGAGCGTTTGACTACGAATCAAAAGGTCGGGAGTTCGAATCTCTCAGGGCACGCTTCTTTATCTCAAAAGATGAAGTAATATTATCGGGAAGTAGCTCAGCTTGGTAGAGTACTTGGCTTGGGACCAAGGGGTCGCAGGTTCGAATCCTGTCTTCCCGACCATTTTTTATATGCGGGTGTAGTTCAATGGTAGAACTCCAGCCTTCCAAGCTGGTCGCGTGGGTTCGATTCCCATCACCCGCTCCATATGCTTACTAGAAACGAGAAACCGAAATGGTTGCTCGTTTTTTTGTGTTTTTGACAAAGCTTGTCCGACAGGTTATTTATGCAAAATCATGTCGAGTTGAGTCATTTTGCTTTCCGGGGCTACAATATAAGAGTAGAAAATGTGAACGAAGGAAAGGGTGGCACTTCTATGAACAAAAACATGAGCATTGTTGGTGTACCGATGGATCTAGGTGCAGACCGCCGCGGAGTTGATATGGGACCTAGCGCTATCCGTTATGCAGGTGTTGTAGCACGCCTGGAGAAGATGGGTTTCAATATTGAAGACCGAGGAGATATTTTTGTAACGCGTCCTCACCACTTCACCGAGACGGAAAACCATAAATACCTGGATGAAGTCGTGGAAGCCAATGAAAAGCTTGCCAATGTTGTAAGCGATATCATGACTGCTGGTCGATTCCCTCTCGTTTTGGGTGGCGATCACAGCATTGCCCTTGGAACCATAGCAGGTGTGGCTAAGCACGTAAAAAACCTGGGTGTGATTTGGTTTGATGCTCACGGTGATTTGAATACAGGTGCCACTTCTCCATCGGGAAATATTCACGGAATGCCATTGGCAGCGAGCTTGGGGTATGGGCATGAGCGTCTGACGAACATTGGGGGATATACACCAAAGGTAAAAGCAGAAAACGTGGTCATCATCGGTGCGCGTGACTTGGATCAAGGTGAGCGTGAATTGATCAAGCGTATTGGGATGAAGGTTTTCACCATGCATGAGATTGATAAATTGGGTATGGCTAGAGTCATGGATGAAGCAATCGCGCATGTGTCCAAAAACACAGATGGTGTGCATTTGAGCCTCGACTTGGATGGACTTGATCCACACGATGCTCCGGGAGTAGGGACGCCAGTAATAGGTGGTATCTCCTATCGTGAAGGGCATGTCTCATTGGAAATGCTGGCAGATGCAGATATTCTTTGTTCTGCAGAATTCGTAGAGGTCAACCCGATTCTTGACAGAGAAAACATGACAGCTCGCGTTGCAGTTGCTTTAATGAGTTCCGTTTTTGGTGATAAATTACTGTAGAATATTCGAAGGATATCATGAAAAAAGAGAGGCACTTGGCCCTCTTTTTTTGTTTTACCGCATCTTTACATTGATAGGGGAAAGCGGTACATTCTAAGGATGGAGACGAAGTTTATTTAATAGCTGGTCCAGTTGTACACTTAGCGTAACTAATTCTGGAGTAATGCAGGCTTGTTTTTTGTACTGATCGTTGAGTTCTTTTCGCAGCATTTCAATCTCGAGGAGAACGTCTTTTTTTGACAATCGTTGCACTCTCCTTTCCACCCGTGAGATAAATGAGCTATCATTACTTATATATAGAGGAAAGCCATACGCTTATTCCTCTATTTCCCAACAAATTATCTGCACAAACACAGAATTAAAAATGAAACCATATGCAGTATCATCCGTATATAGGATTACGGTATTGTGGGGAGGATCGCATGGATTTTGTAGAGAAACGGTTGACTCAGCGGGCAAAACGCGGAGACCGTGAAGCTTTTGCGGAGTTAATCGAGATTTATAAAGACAAGATATTTCAGCTCGCATATCGTATGGTGGGAAACCGTCAGGATGCGGAGGACATCGCGCAAGAAACGTTTTTGCGTGTCTATGCCAATTTGCATTCATACGATGACAGCTATAAGTTCTCCACGTGGATCTACAGGATCGCGACCAATCTATGTATCGACCGTGGCCGGAAAAAACGACCTGACTTTTCATTGGATGAAGAAACCGAACCAGGGCAAGGCCTGGACTGGTATTCACGCCTGTCTTCTAACGAGCGAACACCGGAGGACAAAGTCGTAACATAGGAGCTGCAGGAGACGGTGCAAGATGCTTTGTCTCATTTACAGCCCAAATATCGCTCGATTATGATCTTGCGTTATATCGAGGATTTGTCGTTGCAGGAGATCAGCGATATCGTAAAGCTTCCCATAACGACAATCAAGACGCGTATTCACCGAGGAAGGGAAGCATTACGCAGCAAGTTGCGATTGATGTGAGAAAGGAGAAAATCACGATGGAATGCCGGGATATGATTTGCCTCATCCACGAATATCTAGATGGGGACACTGATGAATTAGCCAATCTGCAATTGCAAACACACATAAAGTCTTGTGTGAATTGTCGCCAGCATATGCATGAGTTGCAGAGAGCCATCGCTTTTGTTCAAAGCGCTTCACATATTCATGTCTCTTCTGATTTTACAGCTCGTGTACTTGCGCAATTGCCTGCGCCGACGAAAGCGAATCTGTTATCGGGATGGCTTCGTAATCATCCGTTTTTGACAGCTGCAGCGGTATTTCTCTTTTTGATGACCGGTAGCGTATTCAACAGTTGGTTTGATCGGGATGACACTCTACAGGTATCTTCTGCTAATTTGGATAAATTAAAAATAGATCGTGAACGCAATGTCGTAGTCGTACCAGCAGGAACCAATATTAATGGAGACTTGGTAGTCCGCAACGGAAACGTAGATGTTCAAGGCCATGTAACAGGGAATGTTGTGGCTATTGAAGGAAAAGTGTTTGTGGCATCTACCGCCCAAGTCGTGGGAAATACCGAATCGATCGAAGCAATCGTAGATTGGATTTGGTATGAGGTGAAAAATATTGGAAATGACTTGCTTCCGATCTTGCCATAAGAGAAAATAGAGAGTACAGCTATCAGAGCACGGCAGTGGAGCCGTGCTTTTTCCGCAGGAGATAGACTGACTTCATTAGATGGAGCGAGATATGGGGGCTTCGTTATGATATCGATATCCATGGATTATGGGGATTTGCTACGGTATGCAACGGATATTTTACTCGTTACATACGTGTTCTATAAAATCATTATGCTTATTCGCGGGACGCGCGCTGTACAATTGCTGAAGGGGATTATGGTTATCGTCATCACATGGTTCCTCAGTAAATATTTTCAGCTGACGGCACTGCATGCGCTGATGAATCAAGCTTTTACATTCGGGGTTTTGGCGGTCGTCATCATCTTCCAGCCGGAGTTGCGTCGAGCACTGGAGCAGCTTGGTCGAGGCAAGCTTTTTTCCCGTTCAAGCAGTACGCAGGATGACGAGGCGGTTAGCCGCTTGGTTCAAGAGGTGGGCAAATCGGTTACGTACATGGCCAAACGTCGTATTGGTGCATTGATCGTCATTGAGAGAGAGACGGGTCTAAATGACTACGTGGAAACGGGTATTGGCATTAACGGGCGAGTCAGCTCGGAGCTGTTGATTAATATTTTCATCCCGAATACACCGTTGCATGATGGTGCAGTCATTATGCGAAAAGACATGATTATGGCTGCTGCCTGTTATCTTCCACTGTCTGAAAACAATTCCATCTCCAAGGAATTGGGGACGCGCCATCGAGCGGCAATAGGGTTAAGTGAGGTTTCCGATGGCATTGCGATCATCGTATCCGAAGAGACTGGTCAGGTGTCCTTTGCCGCGCATGGAGCAATGAATCGCAATCTGACGGAGGCGCAACTGGCAGAGATGCTGACAGAACAGCTTCAGCCTCTGTCCAAAGGCAAATCCATGGGAAGTCGTTGGCAATGGAGGCGAAAACATGGATAAATGGTTAAACAGTCACTGGTTTGCACGTGCTGTTGCGTTGCTTTTGGCTATCATGACGTGGATGATTGTCAATCTGGAAGCCGAACAAACGACGACTCCTGAGGCAAGTCAGCCAACTTTTATTGATAGTGTCAATTTGCATGTGAAATACGATACCGATCGCTATCAGGTGGTCAAGCAGCAACGCACGGTAAAGGTAGCCTTGGAAAGCAATAATCCTTTTTATCGACATAATTTCTTCCCAGAGGAATCGTGGGAAGTGTATGTCGATGCGACAAACCTGGGCAAAGGAACACATCGCGTACCTGTCCAGTACAAGGGATTCCCGGATGAAGTCAAGGTAGGGATTATCCCGAATATCGTGGAAATTACCTTGGAAGAGAAAAAGACCGTTGAGCGTGAGGTTTCCGTGGAGAAATTGGGACAGGTCGCTCCTGGTTACACGGCTGGAGAGCCTATTGTGAAGCCGTTTAGAGCGCTTGTAAGGGTACCTGAAAGCCAAGTGAACAAGGTAGCAGCAGTTAAGGCTTCGGTTGACCTGGAAGGGGCTACTTCCGCAATCAAAACAACGGTTCCGCTCAAAGTCGTGGACAAGTCTGGAAACGTGATTCAAGGGGCCGATGTGGTGCCACTTACGGTAGAAGTAAGCATTCCCGTAACGAGTCCGTTTGCCAAAGTGCCAATCAAATTAAACTTGACGAATGAATTGCCGAATGGCTATAGTTTGGCTAGTATGGGTATGAATGTGGAAGAGGTCACGGTCTATGGACCGAAGGAAGTCATTGATGGCATTAAATCCAACACATACCCAGGGCCGGAAATCGATCTCGGCAACATTACATCAGATCGCGATATAGAGCTAAAGATACCGTTAATGGATAATATCGTGAAGGTGGAGCCGGAGTATTTGACCGTATCGCTGAAAGTCGTTCCATCAACGACCAAGCGCTTGGAAAAGATTCCGATTCGCATTAGCGGGCTATCAGAAAGCATGGAAGCAAAGGTACTATCCACCGATGGCCAGGAGATGTCTACAATCGACTTCGACGTGATCGGCGCACCAGAAGTGCTGAATCAGTTGAGTCATGAAGACTTGCAGGTCGTAGCAGATGTCAGCAATATGCCGGCGGGTGTATACGAAGTACCATTGAATTACATCTTCAATCAGTCGGAGTATATCAAGACTTCTGCGAGCGCACCGAAAAAGGTCACAATTCAAATCACGAACAAGCAAAGGTAGACATAAGCTGTTGTGTGCACAAGGAAGGAAATGAGGGACAATCATGGGGAAGTATTTCGGAACAGACGGTGTACGCGGTGTAGCAAATACACAACTGACACCCGAACTGGCATTTAAAATCGGACGCGTTGGTGGTTACGTTCTCACCAGACACAAGCAGGAAGGGAAACCAAAAGTGGTGATTGGGCGCGATACGCGCATTTCCGGACAAATGCTGGAAAACGCACTTTTGGCTGGACTGTTATCGGTTGGAGCAGAAGTGGTCAGATTGGGTGTTATCTCCACCTCGGGGGTAGCGTATCTCACACGTGCACTTGGTGCAGATGCGGGTGTTATGATCTCCGCCTCTCACAATCCGTTTCCGGATAACGGAATCAAGTTCTTCGGCAGCAACGGTTTTAAACTGTCCGACGAAGTGGAAGCTGAAGTAGAACAGTATTTGGACGCGGCAGAGGATACCATGCCTCGACCAACAGGCGAACAAATCGGGACGGTTCTGGAATTCCTGGAGGGTGGACAAAAGTACCTCTCTCACTTGAAGAGTACCGTATCTGAGCGATTTGACGGTCTGAAGGTAGTCCTGGACTGTGCAAATGGTGCTGTCTCATCATTGGCAGCTCGTCTGTTTGCGGATGTGGACGCTGAAGTGATCACGATTGGTGCGAATCCGAATGGAATCAACATCAATGACCAGTGCGGTTCAACGCATCCTGAACGTCTTGTAGAAGAAGTTTTGAAGCATAAAGCTGACCTGGGTCTTTCCTTTGATGGGGACGCGGATCGCTGCATTGCAGTGGATAATAATGGTGAAATTATCGACGGCGACTATATTATGGCGATCTGTGCACGAGCGCTCAAGGCAAAAGGAAAGCTCAACAACAATACAGTTGTCACGACAGTAATGGCCAACATGGGCTTCTTCAAAGGGATGGAGGAGTGCTCCATCAATACGACGAAGACTGCTGTAGGGGATCGCTATGTAGTAGAAGAGATGCTGCGCGGCGGCTATAATCTCGGTGGCGAACAGTCCGGTCATATCGTCTTCCTGGACTACAATACGACTGGAGACGGTCTGTTAACGGGTCTGCAGCTCTTGAACATCATCAAGGAGTCTGGCAAGCCGTTGTCCGAGCTCAAACAAGTGATGGTCAAGTATCCGCAGCTTCTGATCAATGTCCGTGTAGAGGACAAGTCAAAGCTGAATGGCAATGAAGCCATTGCGCAGGCGATTCGTGAAGTGGAAGAAGATTTGGCTGGCAATGGTCGCGTTCTGGTTCGTCCGTCCGGAACAGAGCCAATCGTACGTGTCATGGCAGAAGGTCCAGATGCGGCTCAGTTGGATGGGCTCGTGAATCGGATCGTTGACGTGGTCAAACAAGAACTGGTGTAAAATTAGTGTAAAAAGTTGCAGGGAGCGGTTTCGATGCCGCTCCCTTTTGCATACAACTAAAATACGACGACGAGATATTGTCGCTCTCCACAATCTGTGGTACAGTGTTCATGTGCACAAGCACCGAGATAGAAAAAAATGGGGGGATTGTGTAAGAAAGAACAAGCATCGTAAATCAAATGCATACCATTGGAAAGCGCCAGCACTGAGGCTGCCCGACATGGAGCCCAGTGGACGAGGTGGAGGTTTATCGAAGGATTCGGCGGATACCTCCCGGCAGCAGTATCACTGCCGCAGAGCGCAGGGACAAAACATCAGGGTGATCTGATGGACAAAACCTTGCGTGTGATACGTATTTTTGCCATTGCCGAAATAGATGAAACAAAGTGAACCTATAAAAAACATGGAATGGCGGGGGACTCACCCCCGTACCATCATTCGGGTCGAAGTCCCTCGCCAATTTGGAAGGGGACCATACACTTATGTGCGGAATCGTTGGATATATTGGAAATAAACAAGCGCAAGACATCGTGATCGGAGGACTTCGCAAGCTGGAGTATCGCGGCTATGATTCAGCAGGGGTCGCTGTCGTGAACGAAAACGGCTTGGATTACTCAAAAGCGCAAGGCCGTTTGGCTGTTCTGGAGAGCCGTTTGGAGTCGAAGCCATTGACTGGTTCTATGGGAATCGGGCATACACGTTGGGCGACACATGGAAAACCGTCTGACGAGAACTCCCACCCACATACAGACGAGAAATCGGCTTTTGCAGTCGTTCACAACGGGATTATCGAAAACTTCCTGCCATTGAAAGAAGAGCTGCTGGCAAAAGGCTACACGTTCACTTCTGAGACAGATACCGAGGTTATCGCTCACTTGCTCGCTGACATGTACGATGGCGATATCGTTTCTACAGCGCGTCGTGCTGTTCAACGCATGCGTGGTGCCTATGCATTGGGAATCATGACGGAGCACGAACCAGATAAGCTGGTAGCGATTCGTTTGGCTAGCCCGTTGGTAGTGGGTGTGGGTCAAGGCGAGAGCTTTATCGGTTCGGATATCCCGGCTATTTTGGAGCATACACGTGACGTGTACATTTTGAACGAAGGCGAAATGGCTGTGTTGACTCGCGATGGTGTGGAACTGATGAACGCAGAGACCGGCGAGAAAATCGAGCGGGAACTGTTCCATGTTGAGTGGGATCTGGTACAAGCGGAAAAAGGCGGATATGATTCCTTCATGCTCAAGGAAATGCACGAGCAGCCTCAAGCTGTTCGCGATACCATGGGTGCCCGCATTGACGAGGACAACAAGCGAGTGATTTTGCCTGAGCTGAAAATGAGCGATGCGGAGCTGGCGGCATACGATCGCATCTACATCGTGGCATGCGGTACTTCCATGCACGCTGGTCTCGTCGGTAAGGATGTCATCGAAAAATGGACTCGCGTACCTGTAGAGGTAGCAGTCGCTTCTGAGTTCCGTTACCGTGATCCGATCTACACAGACAAGACACTGATGATCGTCATCAGTCAATCTGGTGAGACAGCAGACACGCTGGCTGCGCTGCGTGAGGCGAAGAAGAGCAACGTGAAGGTATTGGCTATCACCAACGTGGTAGGCAGCTCCGTAGCTCGTGAAGCGGACGAAGTGATCTTTACGTGGGCAGGTCCGGAAGTAGCGGTAGCATCCACAAAAGCATACACCTCCCAAGTTGTTGCCCTGTACTTGTTCAGCCTGTATTTGGCTCAAGTAAAAGGCACCATGGCGGCTGCTGAGATTGCTGAAGTCGTTGAGCACCTGAGCGAGATCCCTGGGAAAATCGCTTCCATGCTGAATGACGATGATCAAATTCGTCGCTTTGCGGAGGGCACAAAAGAGGTAAGCAGCCTGTTCTTCATCGGCCGCAGCCTCGATTATGCGGTATCGCTGGAAGGCTCTCTGAAGCTGAAAGAAATCTCCTACATCCATTCCGAGGCGTATCCAGCTGGTGAGCTGAAGCACGGTACTCTTGCGCTGATTGAAGATAATGTTCCAGTTGTAGCTTTGGCTACGCAACCAGACATCTACGAAAAAACGGTAAGCAACATCGTGGAAGTAAAAGCTCGCGGCGCTCATGTACTGGGCTTTGCGACTGAAGGCAACCACGACCTGGCGAAGAGTGTGGACGAGGTCATTTACATGCCAGCCACTCTGCCAATGCTCACACCGATTCTGACCGTCATTCCATTGCAATTGCTTGCTTACTACGCTTCTGTCGCTCGCGGCCTTGATGTGGATAAACCACGGAACTTGGCGAAGAGTGTGACGGTTGAGTAGGGTAGATTATATTTTAATTTGTTGTTGTTACCTGATAAAAAACTGTGCAACCAGTAAAGAAAGTGTGCAACTAGTAAAAAATCTGTGAAACCAATAAAAAAAGTGTGAAACTGCTTAGTTTAGTCCCGATGATGGAGTTAATAATCATCGGGGCTTTTATTCTATATTGAGGTGATTCTAATTTGACGATAGGTAGCCGAATAAAAATGATAAGAAAGACGAAAAAGGTGAACCAGGCCACCTTCTCTAATCAAATCGGAATATCGCAAGCTACTCTAAGTGAATGGGAGCAAGATAAATATAAACCATCAGTTGATACAATACTGGCTTTGGTTACCCAATTTGATGTGAACATTGAATGGTTACTATTTGGAATTACAAACGACTCCTTACGTGATGACGGAGGGGTATTTCATGTACACAATATTAGTAAATTAGAGGGAGACTTGATATCGGAGTTTAGAAAACTTAAAGCTAAGGACCAAGAAGAAATTATTGATTTTATACGATTAAAAATAAAGAGATATGAATCATAAAATTGTATGAAAGTAAGGTAATAGAATGAAATAGCAATAAACTAACTGGCAGTTTTGCTTAATCTCTAAAGTCCCAATAGTGGAATAAACATTTGGGGACTTTCCGAAGAAATCCCTTTAGGGAGACTTATTATTAGCTAAACCCCAGAAGGTACTTGTTCTATAACGAAGAATAATAATTATTATCGAATGCACCCTCCCACAAAAATAATGATGGAGGAGATCGGATGGAAAAGTTGATTGAGGAGTACAGCCAAGACTATGCGTTGCTGCGAGAAGCCATTGAAGGATTGTCTGAGGTAGAGTTGCGTTTCCAGACTGCACCGGACAAATGGAGCATCCATCAGATTGTGATCCATGTGACCGATAGCGAAGTCCTGTCGACACATCGGCTGAGAAAAGTCTTGGCGGAGGAAGAACCACTTCTACAGTCATTTGATCAAGAAGCCTGGGCGGATAACCTAGGATATGAACGGTTGGACTGCGAGCAGCATCTGCTCCTGTTCCAAATGCTGCGGGCCAGCATGCTGCCGCTTCTGGCAAATCTGACTCCCGAGCAGCTTGAGCGCGTCGGGCAATATCCCGATGGAGCGCGGTTCACGTTCAAAGAGCTGCTGGAATTTCGCGTCCGGCATGTTCGTGACCACCTCGCCCAGATTGATCGGGTAAGGCAGGCATATCGGGAGGAAAGGGTATAACACTAAATGCTAGTTGTGATTAAACTAACGGGATCGATAGCGAGCGATATGGCGGTCAAGAAAAGGAACGGACTATGAAAACGAAGATTTCTGTCGTTAAGCAGGATATTACTAAGCTTAGTGTTGATATCATCGTAAACGCAGCAAACACTAGCTTGCTGGGTGGTGGCGGTGTAGACGGTGCTATTCATCGAGCTGGAGGGCCTCAGGTTTTGAGTGAGTGCAGAAAAATTGTAAGCAAACAAGGTGGTTGCAAGACGGGCGAAGCAGTCATCACCACAGCTGGAGAGCTATCTGCTAAATATATAATACATACCGTAGGCCCTGTTTGGAATGGAGGGAAAAAGAATGAGGAGCAGCTCCTTCGTTCTTGTTACTTGAAATCGTTGCAATTGGCAACAGAGTATGAAGCAAAGAGCATTGCCTTTCCCAATATTAGTACAGGGATCTACCGATTTCCCAAAGAACTAGCAGCTCAAATCGCAGTAGAGTCTGTAGTGGAATTTTCAACACAAAATCCTGTTTTTGAGGAAATCATATTTGCTTGCTTGGATGATATAAATTTCAACGTGTACCATAGGCTTCTCTTCGATACCGATTGAGGAGCATAAGTTATTAAACTACGGGGTTCTTTAGTTCAATAGAACAGCGCCAGACTAAGTTGTATTCTCGCGTCTTAGTCCGTCGCTGTTTTCATTAATCGTGGTTTTTCATCGAACACTATTCTTTGGATAGAGTATGTATGGTGTCCAGAGATAATAAAGTTTTAGACTGATTAATAAAGTATTGGACTGGATAATAAAGTTATAGACTGGGGCCACGTAGCTGGCAGGATAGTATGAACAACTCACGAATTACTAGGATTGGAACCATGTCCCTCGGCTGTCGTCTATATAAACGAAGGCAAAAATGAACACAAACTAATTTGACGAAGAGGTGTTTTGAAAATGGCATTAACGTCCACATTCACGAGCTTCAACCTGCCTGTAAAAAACGTAGAACAATCGAAAGCGTTCTTCACCGGACTCGGATTCGAGCTCAACCCGCAATTCCCCGAGAACGAGAATTCGGTAGCCATCGTAATCGGCGACAACCTGCAGGTCATGCTGATCAATCAAGCATTCTTTAATACGCTCACGGAGAAGGAATCCGTCGATACGAGCAAGTATGCGCAGATGACGATCGCATTGGCCTTCGAGAGCCGGGAAAAGGTCGATGAAATCGTGAATACTGCGGTCTCCTTGGGCGGGAAATTGCACGCTGAACCTGAAGATCATGGGTTCATGTATCATTGGGGCTTCGTGGACTTGGACGGCCATCTGTGGGCCATTAACTACATGAACATGGATGCGGCACAAGGTTAAGGCTAACGGAGAGCACGCTCGTACTAGGGTTCAAAAAGAAAGACGCTGGGCATCTTCCCCGGCGTCTTCTTCGCGATGATTAGTTTTGTTAGGTATAGGCTTTGAAATTGTCCATGATCGCTTGCCAGCCTGCTTGCTGGAACTCGACGGGATTGGAGCTTTCCGCGTCGAACGTTTCAATGACCTTCGTCTCATTCCCTTGATCGACGAAAGCAATATCCACTCTTCTTCCGTCTTCCATGGAAGCACTAAGAAAACTTTATTATTCAGTTTAGATCCGTGAATGGCTTCATTCTGACGTATAGTCTAAAACTAATTTTACGAAGGCAGCTGATTTAGCAACGCAAAAAACTGATTAGATCAACAACGTCAGTCTAAAACTTTATTATCTCTGTACAGTTGTGTTGAGTGATAATCATGTTTGTCACTAAAGATTAAAGTCTGTTACTTAAATAAACAGTAGAAGCCCTAGTGTGCCAAGCGTATTGGTCATGTCTGGGGCTTTTTTTGTTCATTGAAAATAAAGTCTTAGACTCACCGCTGCTTTATTATGCTATCGAACCTGTTAGTATAATATTTCTTAGGGCACTCCTTAGCTCTTTATAGACACATCTTTTTCCAGTGTTAATTCATGAAATGATTTCACACGTAGTTGTAAAAATGGGGTGAACAATAATGTACAAGCCGAAGCTAACAATCCAATGCCACCCGCAAATAAAGCGAACCGTAAACCCATTGCCCCTCCAATCATCCCTCCAATTAACGAACCAAGCGGCAAAGAACCCCACGAGATAAAGCGAAACGTAGCATTCACGCGACCTTGCAGGGCATCGGGTACAATTACTTGACGTAAACTGATGGTACTAATGCTAAACATTGAGACACCCATTCCGAAAAGAAGCTGTCCGAGCATCAAAATCAACGCAATACTTAATTCTGATCCTACTGCTAATGGAGCAAGCAAACCGCCACTTGCTGCGATCGTAGCGGAACCCACAATTGTTGGACCTACTCCAAAACGACGTACAGCCCTTTGGGCAAGCAGAGAGCCAAATAGGTACCCAACTCCTAGCGTTCCATAAATGATGCCAAGAATGCTCGCACTGATTTTGAGTTCTTGTGATGCATATAGAACATAAACACTAAAAATAACATTCCAGGAAAGGTTAAAGACTGTTGAGCAGCGCACCACTCCCCACAGCAACGGTTTTGTGTAAACCGTATGCAGCCCTTCTTTCATTTCCAGCCACATGTTTTTTTGTGTTTTCGCATCTGCCATGACTGTCTCCAACTTGCGAATCCGGGCTATGTACACAGCGGATACAAAAAAGGATACCGACGTGAACAATATTGCAAAAGGAGCGGTGATTAACTGTTCCAGTCCACCTGATAAACCCGGCCCAGCAATTTGTGCGGTAGATTTACTAGTCTCTAGTTTGCTATTCCCATCAATAAGCTGCTCCTTGCTCACAATGGAAGGCAAAAAGGATGTATAGGCAACATCAAAAAAGACAGTACAGATACCCACTATGAAGGCTACCAAATATAGAACTGTCATATTCAGGAATCCAGTTAAGGCTGTCAGCGGCACAATGAGCAGTAATGCACCCCTGAAAAAGTTAGCGGCAACAAGAATTGGCCGCCGGGGAAATCTGTCTATCCATACACCAGCGAGCAAACCGAAAATGATAAATGGCGCATACTCGGCAAAACCAAGCAACCCCATTTGCATGGGACTGGCCCCTAAATAGAGAGCTGCCACTAATGGCATTCCTAATAATGCAACCTGAGTCCCAAACTGTGATGCAGTTTGCCCAATCCAGAGCCTTCGAAAATCTGTGTTAGTTAACAATCCTTCCACCTTGTTACTCATGCTCGTTCCCCCATTTTTCGTCACAACTAATTGCCATTCAAATTAGCATTTTTAGTATAGGGGAATTTACGTTTCAAGATCTTGCGCTTTCATTATCGCAAATGTTGGATGATTCATTTTGTTGTTCAAGCGGTATATAAAGTGGAATGTCAGCCTAATTTCTGGTATGAAGGTATTTGGGATGATTATATTTTTTATTCTAATGAGAGATTGTTTCTTTTACATTTTGGAGTTTCAGATTGACGGGACGAGCATAGCCTAGTTAAAAATAAAGGAAGAGTGATTGTGTTTGTTCACAAAAGCAATGACAGTGACGTTAAACGGCTTTCCTTCAGCGTCTTTTCTCCCTAGAAAAAAACAGCAAGGCTGATCGCAGGACCACCCTTGCTGTTTTTCCGTACATCACGAATTATAACTTCACAGGCTCTCCTGCGAATACTTCCAATTCCATAGCTGTTGCAAAAAAGGAAGGAGCTTCCTTCACAAAAGCTTGAAAATGAGCGCTTGCATTGTGCGCCGCTACTGCGGCAGCGTCCTTCCACTTTTCTACCATGGTGTAGTGATATTCTTGCTCTGTGCTTTTCAAAAGGGTGTATCCCACATTCCCTTCTTCAGCTTGGCTTGCAGCAACCAGGGCTTTGGCCGCTTGAAGGAAGGCTTCTTCCTGTGCGGGTATCACTTGCAGATGGGCATGTATAATAAGCATGGTTTTCTACCTTTCTTCCAACGAATTTGAATTATTTCCAGGTTGTCACTGTCTCAACAGGGAGACGGTAAGATGGGTATCCTTCCTTGGCTGCTTTCCCGATACTGATCAGCATGATCGGTTGATAGCGATCCTTGTCCAAATCAAACGCTTCTGCTATTTGATCCTTTTCATAGCCGCCGATCGGGTTCGTGTCATAGCCGAATGAACGGGCAACCAGCATCAATTGCATGGATACGAGACCGGCATCGATAAAATTGACATCCCGCAGGTCAGAAGCGGGAAGATTGGCGTAGTAAGGTTTTACGGCTTTCAGCTGCATGTCCTTCACTTCCTGCGGCATGTATCCGAGCTCGACAGCTTTTCCAAATATCTCATCCATATATTCTGCATTATTCATGTCGACGAATACGGCAATGACGGCGGAAGAGGTGAGTACTTGCGTTTTGTTGAAGCGTGCCAGCTCTGCAAGCTTTTCTTTCCCTTCTCGACTTTCGATAACCACAAAGCGCCAAGGCTGCATGTTGACCGAAGATGGAGCGCGTGTGGCTCCCGCTAGAATTTCAATCATTTCCTCGCGGCTGATTTTTATTTCAGGATCATAAAGTTTGACAGAACGACGACCAAACGTGATTTCACGAAAATCATTTGTTCTTTGTACTGTGTTTATCATGTAAAAACAGACTCCTTTCTTGAACCATCAAATGTTGTTTTGCATCCGTTTGAGAAAATCAGTTAAGACCTGCGTTTCATCCTCGCTGAAGCCTTCCAGAATCTGCTGGATAAAATTTCGTTTCTCGCTTTTGTACCCTTCAATCCGATGATGTCCTTCTTCGGATAGACGAACGAAGGTTTCGCGGTTATCGTTTGGATTTTTGTGTCGGGTTACCATACCATCCGCTTCCAGTTGCTTCAGGTGGCGTGTAACGGCAGCACTGTCGATATTGATGTGCTTTTGTAGCTGGGACTGATTGATTTCGTTGCATTCGCAAAGGATTTGCAAGATCGCGAGACGAGTAGAGCTGATTCCGGTACAGCGTTCGAACTTGGGACTTATTTTATTGGTTAATCCAATGAGCAGATTCAGTATCTGCTCCTCTTCAAATTCCTTGCGTGTCATGAAAAATGCCTCCCGGGGGCAATATGAATAGGAACTCAGTCATATATCCACAAGCAATGACAACATACAGTCAGTTGAGCATGATAACTTGATGATAATTGACGCATCAATCATTGATACGTCAATTAATATAGCATCTTATTTCAACGTTTGCAACATATGATCCACTGCAAAAGTCGCTACTTCAGTCTAAGAACAATATTATCTTTGAATAATATTGACCGCGCATTCTGCCTGGAATTTTTATTGACTGAACGGTCTGGAAAATGTATGATGACATTGAAAGGGGGATGATGAATGGGAAGAAATAAGGAGTTTGATACGAGTGTCGTACTTCGTAAAGCCATGGAGGTATTCGGTCACTACGGCTATGAAGGAACTTCACTGCAGCTTCTACTAGATGGCCTGGGTATTGCTCGGCAAAGCCTTTACGACACCTATGGGACTAAGAAGGAACTGTTCATCTCCGCAGTTAAACATTATGTGAACGAGAAAACGGAAGCCGTGATTTCCATGCTCGAACGCCCCGGCCCCGTGAAGGAATCCATTGCGAGTATCTTTACCGAAGTCGCGGAGGCGCTGAAAGATCAAGTGCGACGCAATGAATGTTTCATCATGCATAGTGCCATCGACCAGGTACCTCATGTTCCGGAAATAGCCGCCTTTTTTAAACAAGATGCTGTACGATTGGAACAGGCGTTTCATCAAGCATTGATTCGCGCTTTCAAACAAGGCGAATTAAGCAATCGTCATGACGATCTACTGGCACTTGCGCGCTATTTGAATCATGCCCGATATTCACTCACGCAAGCAGCTAAGTTAACGTCGAATCCCGTAGTATTGGACGATATTGTCAAAGTCACTCTAGCTACGCTTGATCTTTGAACGAAGGGGTGCAGCACCGCTTCCTTCTTTTTTTGATTATAACGGACTGTTTGGTCCGGAAAGGGAGGCGACGCTAGACCAAAAAGAAAAGGCTTATAATCAGTTTTTTAATTAGAAACAAATTATTTTTTTAATAATTTTAGACCGTTCGATCAAAAAACAATGAAAGGAAGACGTTTCTATGAATCGATACAAGGGATTGGCTCTATTCCTTCTCTCCTTGTCTCAGTTAATCTTGGCCGTTGATTACACTATCATTTTTGTAGCACTGCCTTCGCTTGCAGAGGAACTTGGTTTTACGGCAAATAACCTCCAATGGGTAGTCAGCGCCTACTCACTAGCCTATGGAGGATTCCTGCTAATTGGTGGAAGATTATCTGATTTAATAGGAAGAAGGCGGATGTTTATCGTCGCAATGGGACTCTTTGGATTAGGCTCTCTCCTCGGCGGACTATCAGATTCTCAGTTAATCCTAATCATCTCGAGAGGCTTACAAGGCCTAGGCGGCGCGCTTCTTTCTCCGGCTACCCTTTCGCTTATCATGTCAAATTTCGAGGAAGGTCATCAGCGAAATCGCGCATTAGCCGTATGGGCTTCAATGGGAGGGATCGGTCTGTCTCTTGGGTTGTTACTCGGCGGCATATTGACCACCTATATCGGCTGGGAAGCTACTTTCTACGTCAACGTTCCGATTGCTCTGTTTGTCATTATTTTTGCTCCGGTTGCTCTCCTGGAAAGCAAAACACCGTCGAATACACGCCATTATGACTTTGCAGGCGCGGTTTCCGTAACGATAGGGATGATGCTCATTGTTTATTACCTGATCACATCTCCTGCAGAAGGATGGCTCAGCGCAAATACCATTATTCCGGCTTCGATCGGTACCGTACTACTTCTTTTGTTCGTCGTCATCGAAAATCGCACGAAAGAGCCACTCGTTCCTTTCCGGCTGTTCCGTATTCGTACATTAACGGGTGCCACACTTTCTGCGGCGCTATTCTCTGCATCATTCGGCAGTTTGTATTACTTCCTTACACTCTACACTCAGGAGGTACTGCATTTCACTGCGGTGCAGTCCGGGCTCAGCTTCTTACCGCTGACTATAAGCGCATTAATCGGATCAAACTTTGTTAACAAAATGGTTTCCACTGCTGGAGTTGCCAAAACAATCGCCATCGGCATGGGGCTGGGTACAATCGGGTTTCTTTTGCTCACAAGACTCTCTGAAACCGGATCAGTGTGGGGGATCATTCCCGGTACCGTAATCATTGGGGTTGGCCAGGCACTTGTCTTTACCACTATGTACATTGCTGCAAGTACAGGCATTAAGATGAATGAGCAAGGTGTAGCGTCTGCGATCGTCTCTACAGGACAACAAATCGGTGGTGCAATCGGATTGGCAGTCATCATGGCGATTATATCGTTAAGTTTGGGAACAGGCGAGACATTGGAAGCAATGAAGCCGGCAGATTTGAACCAAGCGATTCGCACAGCATTGATAGCAAACGCCGTTATTGCTCTATTGGGCATCCTCGTCGCGTTGATTTCGCTTAGACAGAGTAAATCTTCTGAAGTCGAGAAAGTAACGCCCCTTCATTAAACAAACGTGTTTAATCTGCCTTAAAGTTTGTCTTACACTGTACATAGGATGCTTACAATACAAACAAAAACAATCTTACTCAAGATCAAATTAAGGTTGTCCAAGCCAATATGGCTGAGAACGACGAAGGCTTTTATCAACTGTTGGAACGTGCGGTGCAGACCGATGAGCTGAAGGGAACCTGGAATTTGAAAGCATTGGCCCAAGATCTGGTTAATGTTATGCACGGGATTACGGTGACCACGGTACCCGCAGAACGTGAAATGCTGGACAATATTGTGCGCTGTTCGCTTTACTTTCTACCGTAAGGCATAGCCACAAGGGTAACAAGATAAAGAGCTGTACGGCTGGAGTTGGACTTCGGCGTGCAGCTCTTTTCGTTTATACAGATGCATTCAGCTCGACCTTCTCCCGAGAGGTCCATAGCCCACAATACGAAGTCTGTATCCTGATGAAATTAATAGTATATTGGTAGACGGATATAGAAGGCTTGGAGACGCTGGAGGGATGGACCGAGCGACAAGGTATTCGAACCGTGAACCGTAAATTCATAAGATGGATCTAAGCTTTCGGAACAAGAAGTTCCGGAGGCAACGAATGGAACGATAATGGTGAAATCAGGGGAAGAAAGGTACAAAACAAAAACCGCGACAGGCACCGATGATCTGTGACCGCTTTTGTATTGACAGAGTATATTATTCTGTTTCTCAGGGTTAATCAGTGACAGACTTTATTGTTTGTTAACACATCCTTGTGTGCATTTTAATTTAAAATGTCACTTAACTTGTACTCTGTAACACGGCAAGACACTTGCTGTTACAGAGTTTTTTCGCATTTATTAATTTTACCAACGTTTGCATAAATGAAACAAAACGGATGTTCACCGAAAAAAATCCATTAGACTCGAAAAATAAAGTGGTAGACTGTGAAAATATAGTACTGACAGGATAGTTGAACAAACTCGATTATATTACTGTTATAGAAAGGTATAGTAGGGATTATTTGGTATGTGAAGTGTCTAACGTTTGTCATTCGAGAGATACTGTGCGACGAGAATATGTTAGTAGTCTTTTAAAAAAATCAATTTAGGAGGATGATCCAATGAATATTTTACTTGTGGAAGATGATAAAACAATTGCGTCTGGACTCGAATATTCTTTGCAGCAAGACCAATTTTCCACAGTTCTGTGCCATGACGTCACATCTGCGAAAAAGGTTTTAGCCGAGCAGTTGGATCAGTTCGCTTTATGTTTGTTCGATTTATCACTGCCGGATGGAAGTGGATATGAATTGTGTAAAATGGTGAAGCAGCAAAGCGATATCCCCGTTATTTTTTTGACAGCCGTTGATGAAGAAGTCAATGTCGTGATGGGACTGGATATGGGTGCGGACGACTATATTACAAAGCCGTTTCGAATTCGCGAGCTGCTCTCACGGATTAAATCGGTGTTGCGCAGATATCAAAAGCAGCCGCAGGCAAAGGTCGTCATCGAAATCGATCCGATCTGTATTCATACACTTGAGGGAAAAGTATATAAGCATGGCATTGAAATTCCATTGACTGCTTTAGAGTACCGTTTATTGCTGATCTTCGCCAAACATCACGGGCAGATTCTCTCCAGAAATCAGCTTTTGGAACAAATTTGGGATGTGGCAGGGGACTTCGTCAACGACAATACGTTAACCGTTTATATGAAAAGGCTGAGGGAAAAACTGGAGGATGATCCGAAAGCTCCAACTATTATTAAAACCGTACGCGGTTTAGGATATAAGGTCGGTGAGTAGTTTGCTACGTAATCGCGAGATCCGCCTCGAATTCTTGGTGATGTATACGATCGGTTTGGTATTGCTTGTAGTCGCGACATTTTTTTCACTTGCTGCCGTTATCCTCGTTCTATTATCTTCTATTTTACTTATCGGATGCAGCCTCCTCTTTACGAGATTGAGATATCAGGAGATTGAAAAGCTATCTGGCTATGTGCGGCAAATTAGCAGTGGCGATTATACCCTAGACGTACGCGATAATCGTGAAGGGGAACTCAGTATTTTGAAAAATACGATTTATAAAGTAACGGTTATGCTATCGGAGCAAAGCGCCCTTTTGCATAAAGACAAGATCTATCTGACAGACGCGATTTCGGACATCTCCCATCAGCTAAAAGCGCCTCTAACCTCGATGATGGTCATGGCGGATTTAGTAGACGACACCAAACTGCCGGAAGCGAAAAGAAGGGAATTTACACGCAATATTCGCATCCAGCTCGAACGGCTGGATTGGCTTGTTTCTTCGTTATTAAAGCTTTCTAAAATTGATGCAGACGCTGTACCGTTCAAGAAGGATCAAGTCGTGGTGGCCAAGCTCATTGAAAAAGCGCTACAACCCGTTCTCATTCCAATCGACATCAAAGAACAAACGATTTCTATAACGGGAGAAGACAGCGTATCGTTTCTAGGCGATCTGAGTTGGACGACGGAAGCGATCATCAATATTATAAAAAACGCTGTGGAGCACACGCAGGAAGGTGGAACCATAGCGATTTCCTTTTCAGAGAACCCATTATTTACGGAAATAATGGTCACAGATAACGGGAAGGGCATTTCAAAGGAAGAACTCCCTTTTATTTTCAACCGGTTTTATAAAGGAAAGAGTGCTGGAGAGAGTAGCAGCGGCATTGGTCTCTCGATGGCTCACAGTATCATCACGAAGCAGAATGGAGTTATAGATGTTCAGAGTGATGTTCATAAGGGAACCCAATTTCGAATGCGCTTCTACAAGCCAGCTTCTAATTGGGGCTAAGTGACGAGATTGTCACTTTCTTAGTCACTGTAATGTCACTTTGGGCAGATATACTACATCCATCAGCAAACGTATGGAGGTTTCAGTATGGAAATTCTGAAGATCGAACATCTGTCTAAAGTGTTTGGAAAAGGTGACACGGCAGTAAAAGCACTCGATGACGTATCCTTCTCGGTGAACAAAGGGGAGTTCGTCGCTATCGTCGGTCCGTCCGGTTCGGGAAAATCAACTCTTTTACATTTGCTAGGCGGTGTGGATCGACCAACAAGCGGAAAAGTGTTTGTGGATAGTACGGACATGTACAGTCTGAATGAAACACAGTTGGCGATTTTCAGGCGGAGGCAAATCGGCTTGATTTATCAGTTCTACAATCTTCTTCCGATTTTAACGGTGGAAGAAAACATGCAGCTCCCGATCTTGCTCGATGAGCACCAGGTGGATCAGAGGCAGTTTGAGGACCTTGTGAATACGTTGAATTTAAAAAATCGCTTAAATCATCTGCCCAACCAGCTTTCCGGTGGACAGCAGCAGCGGGTCTCGATAGGAAGAGCGTTGATGAATCAGCCCGCGATCATACTGGCAGATGAGCCAACCGGCAATTTGGACAGCAAAAACAGCAGCGAAATCATTGACTTATTGAAAATGTTCAACAAAACCTTGCATCAGACGTTGATTATGATTACCCATGATGAGCGAATTGCTTTGCAGGCCGATCGCATTATCGCGATTGAAGATGGACGGATTGCGAGAGACGAGGTCATTCGACCATGAATATCATCAATAAGCTAACGCTCAGACATTTAATGAAAAATAAGAAGCAGACGCTTGTGACCATTATTGGAGTCATAATTTCAGTGGCTATGGTGACCGCTGTGATTACGCTTGGCTCCTCTTTTTTGATGCTGATGCAAAAGGAAACGATAAAAGATTATGGAGAATGGCATGTCCTGTACAGAGACGTAAACAAAGAGCAACTCGAAACGATCAAGCAGGATACGGCAACCAAACAAATTATGACTTCAAAGGAACGCGGCTATGCCCAGCTGCCAGGAAGTCAAAATTTCAACAAGCCTTATTTGTTTATTAAAGCGTATAATGCCCAAGGCTTTACAAACTTCCCGATCGAACTCAGCGAAGGGAGACTTCCAGAACGAGCGGATGAGATTGTTCTCTCGGAAGCGATCGCCACAAATGCCAAAGTCACTTATCGAATAGGGGATCATTTAACCCTTGAGGTTGGACAGCGCCATATTCAAGCTAACCCAAGCGATACGAATCTGTCTCAAAATGACCAATTGCGATCTAGTGCTGGTGCGAGCATGGAAACCTTAGTTGATACCAAAACCGAGACGTATACCGTTGTCGGGTTTATCAAACGTCCTACATGGGAGCAGACGTGGGCGCCGGGGTATACAGCCCTTACCTATATAGACGAGACCATGGTGGATGCAAACCAGTCCGTTGACGTGAGCGTTGTCGTGGAGAAAATCGATAGTACTGTATTTGATCATGCCAATGACTTAGCAGAGAAAAACAACATCAGCTCGTTTAAAACGAATGACTCGCTACTGCGTTATTATGGTGTGATGGGTGGCGGATTGGGCCAAACCTACAACTCGTTATTGCTCATTGTTGTGCTTGTGATTGTTGTCGGCTCTGTTTCGTTAATCTACAATGCTTTTGCGATTTCCGTCTCGCAGCGTTCTCGTTATTTAGGGATGCTCTCCAGTGTTGGGGCAACGAGAAGGCAGAAGCGAAATTCGGTATTTTTTGAGGGAGCGGTGATTGGCGCCATTAGCATTCCCTTGGGAGTCATCTGCGGTATGCTTGGAATCGGCATTACCTTTGGTTTTATCAACCCGATTCTTGAGGATGCGCTGGGTGTCACTGAAAAACTGACGTTAGTCGTCACGCCTTTATCGCTCGCACTCGCTTGTCTGGTATCGATTATCACGATCTTCATATCTACGTATGTCCCAGCTCAAAGAGCCTCTAAAAATTCTGCCATCGATGCCATTCGGCAAACTGCGGATATCAAGCTCACAAGTAAAGCACTGAAAACCTCCAAGCTGGTCAAACGGTTATTCGGCGTAGAAGCGGAGATCGGCTTGAAAAATTTGAAAAGAAACAAGCGCAGATATTACGCCACTGTTTTTTCCCTTGTCATTAGCATCGTGCTGTTTCTGGCCGTGTCCTTTTTCACTTCCAACCTGCAGAAATCACTTGAGCTTTCACAAAAAGGCTATAACTATGATATCGCTATATATACAGTCGGCGAAGGGGCAACGCTAGAAGATGAACAATCGGTAAAAACGATCACATCGTTGGAAAGTGTCACTGAATCTAATTTGATGAAACAAATGAATGGCAACTTCGTGTGGCTTGCTGAAGAAGCTGTTCCTGAAAATGTAAAGCCATATTTTCATCATGAACATAACTTGTATAAATACGATATCCGTGTAAATACCATGCGTGAAGATAAGCTGAAAGCGTATGCCAAACAGGTTGGTGTAGAGTATACGAAGCTGACGAATCCGGATCACCCGACTGCCATATTGATTGATACCATGACGTTCCCAGATGAAAAGGGTAAATTTATCGAGACGAGAATCAATAAGAAAGTAGGGGAAATGCTGGATCTCGTCTCTGAAGATGATAAGCAGCAAGTGGTCAACCAGGTGGAGCTGGCGGCAGTCACTGATCATTTCCCTATGGGAATTGTACAAACCGAAAGCATCCTTCAAGTGAATCTTGTCGTGTCCGAGCCCGTCTTCGAGCAGCTCATGAAAAAAAGCGTCTTTGTTAGCTCTTATTCAGGGCTTTACCTGAAAAGCAAGGAGCCGTTGAAAACACAACAGTATATTGAAGAAATGCAGAAGGATTTAACTGTCATGAACCTGTTTCAAGAAAGACAGCGCTCTGAACGAAAGATATTGTTCATGTCTGTTTTTGTATATGGCTTCGTGGCCTTAATAACGGCGGTTTCGATGGCGAACATATTCAACACGATTTCGACAAGCGTGGCTCTTCGTAAACGGGAATTTGCGATGCTGAGGTCGGTTGGAATGACGCCGAAAAGCTTTCATAAAATGATCAACTATGAAAGTATTTTTTATGGTATGAAGGCGCTAGCTTACGGTCTTCCAATCAGTTTAGTGATTATGGTGTTGATTTACCGCTCCTTCACGTATAGTTTTTCGTACGATTTCGAATTGCCTTGGGCTAGCATTTTGTATGTGATTGCTGCTGTATTTGTTATCGTGAGCTTGTCCATGTATTACGCGAGCATAAAAGTGAAGAAAGCAAACATCATTGATGCTTTGAAACAAGAGAATCTATAAGTCTGTGCAAAAATGAGCATTTCCCATCCAGCAAAGAGGGATTGCTCATTTGCGTCTCTTCGATGTTTTGTGACGCTCCGCCAGCTGGAGAGTCCGGCGAAGACTACTTATTCATGCCATAAAAAAAGAAGGATAAAAATCACAACGATTTTCATCCTTCTTTTTACTATTTTAATGATTTTTAACTACTTCTTGCCCTCGCACATTCCACGTAAGAGCAAAAACAAGAGCAGCCAATGCGCACGAAGCCGTCAGCAACATAAATCCTGCATCCCAGCCGGAGGCATCAACGATAACCCCCATCAATGCATTCGCTGTAACTGTACCGCCCAGGTAACCAAACAGACCCGTCAGCCCTGCAGCGGTTCCCGCAGCCTTTTTCGGAACAAAATCAAGGGCTTGCAAACCAATCAGCATGACTGGACCGTAAATCAGGAAACCGATAGCGATCAGGCAAATCATATCGACCACGGAATTTCCAGGAGGGTTGAACCAGTAGACCAGAACAGCGATCAATACGCCGAGCATAAAGACAAACCCTGCGGGTCCACGGCGGCCCTTGAACAATTTATCGGACAGCCAGCCGCACAGGAGCGTTCCCGGGATACCAGCCCATTCGTACAGGAAGTAGGCAACGCTCGACTTGCTCATATCAAAGCCTTTTTCGTCACTCAAATAGGTCGGCGCCCAGTCCAGAACGCCGTAACGGACGAAGTAGACGAAGATGTTGGCAATCGCGATTGCCCAAACCCATTTGTTGTTCAATACATATTTGAACAGGATTTCTTTTGTGGAGAATTCTGTTTCAAACGTTTTCTTCGCCTTGTTTGGATAGTCATTGCGATATTCTTCGATAGGCGGCAGGCCCACTGACTGCGGAGTATCGCGAATTAAGAAATACGTAATGAATGCAAAGACAATGGCAACCAGAGCGGGCAGGATAAACACGCCTTCATACCCGGAAGAGTTATTACCCGAAAGCCCGGTGAACATCGCTACACCTGCAACAGCAAGGGGGGCCATCAAGCCTCCACCAACGTTATGGGCTACATTCCAAATAGCTGTTTTGTTTCCTCTTTCACTTACACTAAACCAGTGTACGAGGACACGTCCGGATGGAGGCCAGCCCATTCCCTGGAACCAACCGTTCAGGAACAGCATCACAAACATGATCGAGACGGATGAAGTGAAGTAAGGAACAACGCCCATCATCAAACTGATAAGTGCAGAAAGAATCAAACCGGCAGGCAAGAACATTCGCGGGTTGCTTCGGTCTGAAAAAATGGCCATTACAAACTTGCTGATCCCGTAGGAAATCGAAATGGCGGATAACGCAAAACCGAGCTCTGATCTTGTAAATCCTTCTTTAATCAAATAAGGCATGGCTAGCGAGAAGTTTTTGCGGATGAGATAGTACGCCGCATAACCGATGAAGATTCCGAGAAACACCTGAAGCCTGAGCTTTTTATACTCAGAATCAATTTGTTCGTCAGGCAATCTGTCAATAGGCGGTGCAGGCTTAAACAGCTTGAGCATCTTATTCCTCCCCCTAAGTAATTTCTAACAAAGATGGCGATACACGTAAAAAAACCCATACCTTAATGGCGCTTTCAAAAATGAAAGTGCCAATAAGTATGAGTCTCCGAATCTCCATCATAGTTAACTTGTTAAGTGTATTCTATTATTCTGTGAAAACGTTGTCAACGAAGTTGTTCTGGGTTATTTTCCCATATGCAGAGATCAGTGCGATACGAATCTGATTTTATCTATGTTTGTCTCTGTGGGAGGCTTCGAAAAAGCCTCGAAGAGGTTTTCTTATGTATACTTTATTCATAAAAATACATTTTTTCCAAATATAAGGATATCTTTATATTAGCTCATCTGTATGAGAGGGTTAGCAAAGATGTAAAGGACATCTTTTTTGTACAAGTGAAAAATAAAGAAGGAGTGGTTTGATGTATTTGTTGAGAAAAACAGGATTTTTGGTAGTACTATCGCTTATCTTAATCTTTTCGATATTCCCGCAGTCTTCTCACGCCATGACGCCGTGGACTCCCAACACCGTATACAACTTAGGAGACATGGTTACGTATCAAGGGCAAGATTACAAATGTACATTTGCTCATACATCGCTTGTCGGATGGGAACCACCCAACGTACCGACACTGTGGCAACTGCAAGGTCCCTCTGCTCCCGATACCATTCCACCTACGTCTCCCACAAATCTTAGTGAAGTAGGGATATCAAGTAGTTCGGTCAGCTTATCTTGGTCAGCTTCTACGGATAACATAGCTGTTCAGGAGTATCTCGTCTACAACGGAGATACACTCGCTGGTACATCGAGTACAACATCCTATACTGTGACTGGGCTTCAAGCAAATACGACATATTCATTCACGATACAGGCAAAAGATGCCGCAGGCAATGTATCCCCCTTGAGCACCCCAATAACGGTAACAACTTTATCAAAATCCCCAACCGAACCGGTGTCCAAACGACTTTTGATCGGCTACTGGCATAATTTTGACAATGGTTCTACGGTACTCAAGCTAAGAGATGTCTCAGATAAATACGATGTCATCAATGTTGCGTTCGCAGAACCAGTCGGTGGCGATCATGCGACAATGGGATTCGTGCCGTTCAATGCATCCATTGAGGAATTTAAGTCGGATATCGCCTTGTTAAAATCAAAGGGGAAGAAGGTCCTCATCTCGATTGGCGGAGCGAATGGTACAGTCGAGTTGACGACGGAAACTGCCAAACAAAATTTTATTGCCTCGATGACCTCGATCATTCAAACGTATGGTTTTGATGGTATGGATATTGATCTGGAAGGAAGCTCCCTGTCGCTAAATGCGGGGGACACTGATTTTAGAAATCCGACAACGCCTAAAATTGTAAACTTAATCTCAGCGACTCAGACGATCACGAATACATTTGGCCCATCTTTTATTTTGACAATGGCGCCAGAAACGGCTTATGTCCAAGGAGGCTACGCTAGCTATGGTGGGCCGTGGGGCGCTTATCTGCCTGTGATTCATGCCCTTCGCGATCGAATGAATTATATCCACGTCCAACACTATAATTCCGGAGCGCTAGAAGCATTAGATGGTCGTACGTATCAACAAGGAACGGCTGATTTCCAAGTAGCGATGGCAGAAATGCTATTGAAAGGATTCCCAATCGGCCGTAATCCTAACAACATGTTTCCAGCCTTGAGGGAGAACCAAGTCGCGATCGGGCTGCCTTCTGCTCCAAGTGCTGCCGGGGGAGGGTATACGTCTCCTGCCGATATCCAGAAAGCACTTCAATACTTGGTAAAAGGCACGTCTTTTGGAGGAACGTACAAACTCCAAAATCCAGCTGGTTATCCCCAGTTCCAAGGAGTTATGACCTGGTCTATCAACTGGGATGCTAAAAATAACTATTCGTTTGCCAATCATGTTCGCACTTCGCTTGATTCACTGAGCCAGCAATGACAGGATCTTCGCGCAAAAAGAGAGGCACCAGAATTTAGCCGACGGGCGAAACCCTCCCTTGGTTCTTACCGGGAGGGTTTTACTCTTGGTTACCCAACATATCGGTACTACTATCAAATAGAAAGATCGATTACCACTATCTTTCATCGTATGGATTATCTGCACTTTTTTTCGTTATGGAAGCATCATTCTTGGTGGTGTAGGTGAAGCCATAAATTCATGTAAAAAGGTAGTTGTTCAGTTTAGTAAAATTTGTCCATTTGTAATATATCAAAAAATCAGTATAATGATACTTATTTGTCTTTGTGGAGTGGACTGTGATTAGAATAGCCATCCATCGAAGATAAAATCATACAGAAAGCGAGAATCTATTGCAGGGTCGGGAGAAGTTTATCTTAGTGGGGGGACATCTATGAAAAGTATACTGACGAAGGTAAATCAAGTAAGTCTGGTAAAGCAAATCATTGTAGGTTTGATTATTGGTATTATCCTGGCTGTAACGATTCCCGAAGTAGCAAAACCCGTAGCAGTTTTCGGTTCTTTATTTGTAAGCGCTTTGAAAGCGATTGCACCTGTGTTGGTACTCTTTTTGGTTATGTCAGCCATTGCTCAACATAAAAGTGGGCACCAAACGAATATGAAATTTATCATTGTCTTATATCTTTTAGGAACCTTTTTAGCTGGGGCAGTCGCCGTTATTGCAAGCTTTATATTCCCTGTAGGCTTAACACTTGTAGAGGGAGCTAAGGATGTGACGCCTCCTGGCGGTGTTGTAGAGGTTCTCAAGACATTGCTGCTAAATGTGGTTGATAACCCGGTTAATGCAATTGTTAAAGCGAACTATATCGGTATTTTAGCTTGGGCAGTACTTATTGGTTTGGCTTTACGAAATGCCGCTGATACGACAAAAACGATGATTAGCAATTTTTCGGATGCGGTATCGAAATTGGTTGGTTGGGTAATTAAGCTTGCACCATTAGGAATCATGGGACTAGTATTTGAGTCTATTACTACAAATGGACTTGATGCGTTAGTAGGCTATGCGAAATTACTTGCTGTTCTGATTGGTTGCATGCTCTTTGTGGCACTGGTTGTCAATCCAATCCTTGTGTATGCAGCTATACGACAAAACCCTTACCCGCTTGTTTTCAAGTGTATAAAGGAAAGCGGCATTACAGCATTCTTTACACGAAGCTCAGCTTCAAATATTCCTGTAAATATGAAATTATGTGAAAGTCTGGGTTTGAATAAAGATAGTTATTCGGTCTCGATACCATTAGGGGCTACTATTAATATGGCTGGTGCAGCTGTCACGATTTCTGTTTTGACCCTTGCAGCGGTTCATACACTTGGTATTCAAGTGGATATCCCTACCGCTATCATCCTTAGCATAGTATCAGCTATATGTGCATGCGGTGCATCAGGGGTGGCTGGTGGATCTTTATTACTGATTCCTCTAGCATGTAGCCTATTCGGTATTCCAAATGAAGTTGCGATGCAGGTAGTCGGAGTCGGCTTTATTATTGGAGTGTTACAAGACTCTTTTGAAACGTCACTTAACTCCTCTTCAGACGTTCTTTTCACAGCAGCAGCTGAGTTTAAAGAATGGCGAAAAGAAGGAAAGAAAATAAATATCTCCAAAGCAGCATAGGCGAATGAACTGCCCCCCAATTGTGAGACTGGATTAACAATTGGGGGGCAGTTTTATTGTGGTAGATCGAGAACCTCACAGAATCACTGTTACAGGGTTTCTCCACGTGTAATATGAAAAATGCTCTTATACTTATAGACTTACGTAAGCACAGCCTGCTTCTGAAACCCACTCATAATCCCAATCAACATCTCTTTATCCATCTGCAATTCGCTTTGACCCACTTTTTGCAGCAGCTTCCTGGTGTTGTCATTCGGAAAAGAGATACTCCGCTTCCAATACGAATGGAACAAGCTCATAGAGGCATTAAAGGCTTTCTCTTCTTCGGTTAGCAGCTCGTCTGTTTCAAATGGAACAGGAACTAAATTCGGAAAATCCAAGACCTCTTTGATGCAATCGACCACCAATTGTTGGGTAGGTGGAACAGGGTTGGTAGCGTGATAGATTTCCTTATGCTCGCCATGCGTAAGTGCAGCAAGCAAAACAGAAGAGACATAATCAACGGGAACGAGGTTCGAGTTCACGTCGACATCCACCAAAATCCGGTACTTTTGATTTTCCCAGTCTTCTGTTCGGGACGCTCTTCTTTTCAATACGCGAAGACCTTTTAATAATCCATACAAGCCAAAATTGGTATCGGCTTCGCCCGTTTTGGAATCACCGATAATGATCGACGGTCTGACTATGATGGTCTCCATTTTGTCGCTGTAGGAGAAGACGAGATGCTCTGCCAAGCATTTTGTCTCTTCGTAGTTGTTCACGAAGGAGCGTTCCGGGTCGTACAGCGCTTCTTTTCCTTCTGTTTCGGTGCCGATGGTATAAGCCGTACTCACATAGATAAAGCGGGGGGAGCCAATGGCTTCTGCGAATTGTAACGTATTTTTTGTTCCCTCTACGTTTACCTCGTACGTCTGCGGTTTCTGAGCGGGATCAAAGGACAGGTATGCCGCAATATGGTACAACGCATCTATTTTCTGGTTGAGCTGCCCCCGATCATTTTCAGAGACGCCCAAGTCTTTTTTCGAAACATCACCTAGTAAAATATGTACTCGTGCCCGGTGTTTTTCGGCAAAGCTATGCAACAAATCGCTTGCCTTTTTTTCATTTCGAGCGAGTAAGTAAAGGGTATGGCCTTCGTTTAATAGATCGTGGGATAGTTTTTTTCCGAGAAAACCTGTTGCTCCGGTTACAAGGATATTCATATGGTTAACCAGCTCCGTATGTTTGGTAGGTAGGGAGTTGCTGATATATCAATAATTCATTATATGATGAAAAATGCAGCTGTGACGAGTGCGGATGAAACGGTATCGTGAACAACTGGGTAGTTTCAAACAACTGTTTAACTGCCGCATGAATAGCCATTAGCCTCAATTTCCCGGTATTTTCCTCTGAAAACAAACTGAAATAACGATGGCAGCTCCAGATGTTCAGTAAAAGTAAGACAATGTAATGTATGAGACGCAAAAAATAAAGTGTTAGACTGTGGAAATGATGTTGTAGACTGGGAAAAGTGCTGGATTTGATCATATGTTTAACCAGTGAATGTAGTGTAACTTTCTGACTTGATAAAGCTGTTTTATTGTAAAATAATCAATAGTTTTGAAAGGAGATGAAATGGATGATGTATTCACCACTTTTTGAAAATGATGTACCTGTCATTATTCTCCCTTAACGGCAGAATAATGACATCTCCGTTAAGGACATAAATCATTGTCTATAAAACGGAGGGCAAACATGAAAAATACCTTACTTGGTTCTTTATATTTATCACTCGCCGCCAGTATTTGGGGCGCAATGTATGTTGTCGTTAAAGTCGTGGTTGATATTGTACCACCACTTGAATTAGTATGGCTTCGTTATGTAATCGCTCTGTTAGCATTACTAATGATCGGAGTCCTAACAAAACAATCGTGGCGTATCGCGAAACGTGACTGGCTATTAATCTTTTTGATTGGGTTAATTGGGAATACGATTTCTATCGTAGCCCAGGAAGTCGGAACGATGCTTTCCTCTGCACAAATGGGAGCCATTATTACATCCACGACACCTGCATTTATGGTCCTGTTTGCACGAATGATCCTTAAAGAAAAAATTACTGTAAAGAAAGCATTTTCTATTGTTTTAGCAACAATTGGTGTTTGTGTTATTGTCGGAACTGCTCAAATTGATACCTCCAATCAGCTAGGTGGCATATCCCTGATTATCGCAGCACTAACGTGGTCACTTATGTCTGTCCTTGTAAAACGTGTACCAGGGCAATATTCGCAAATTGTCGTCACAAGCTACAGTATCCTTGTAGCTATTGCCATTCTATCGCCTTTTACACTGGGGAGATTAACCAAGCTTGATTTTCAAGCGATCATGCAGCCTTCTATTTGGGGAGGTCTACTGTACTTGGGGGTCATTTCTACTGCGTGTGGCTTTTTGTTGTGGAATCGAGGCTTGCAAAAGCTTAACGCTTCCAGTGGAGGATTGTTTTTCTTTTTCCAGCCGATTGTTGGTACTTTTTTAGGTTGGTTATTACTAGATGAACAGATTGGTTTGTCTTTTTGGATGGGTACAGCATTCATTTTTATTGGGGTACTGTTAGTCATTCGCGACGATAAAACCCATGAAGAGACCAAAAAGGTGTTAACTGAATAGGAATGCTGACATAAACAGCGACAGTCTAGGGCTTTATTTTCTGGTCCTAGATTGTCGCTGTTGTTCTTGTTCGGGTTAATCTTAAATTGTATCGGAAAGGAGTTTTCCAAATTTTACTTATTTCATGCCTTGAAGTTTCAAATAGGTACTAACAGGGAAAATATACTTTGCAGAAATGCCCATGTGGAAAAGGTGGGCATAGGTATGAATCTGGCCTGATAGGAACACGCCTTCTGATGACCGGTGAGGCGTTGTTTGCGCTGCAACTCGTTATTCTACTTCACTAGAGAGGAGTTATTACAGATGATTAAAAAAATGTTTACCAGTTATAAAGCATCGCTCTCCAAGCAGATTCTGTTTTTTCTCGTCTTGCTTATTGTTGTCCCCTCTGTCGTGTTGAGCCTTTCCTTGACACAACTGGCACGTAACCAGTTAGAGCGTGAATTGTTGTCCCAAGTCGAATCGGTTACCGCGATGATTACACAAGTACTCAATAATTCGTACCGGGACTACTCTGTTACGATTGAGAGCTTTTCGGATGTTCAAGTTCCTCCGGGGCAAAATGCGGATACGTATATCTATGATCGTATCCACAATATAGAGAAAGACATCGACAATGTTTTGGCTGCGTTCATGTACTACGACAATCGATACTACAACTCGGCGAAAAAGGAAATTGATCCGACTACCCGTGAATGGTACAAGCAAGCGATGCAGCATAAAGGGCAGATCATTGTAACGCCACCTTATATCGACGCGATAAGCGGAAGCTACGTCATTACGTTTGCCAAGACGCTCTCGGATGGTAAAGGAGTAGCGGGAATCGACGTTTCTATCGATCATTTAAACGAGCTGGTAAAGACGTACAAGATCGGAGAAAAGGGATACGTGAGCTTGTTCGATCAGAACAACGTGACACTGTCGCATCCGCGATTCCCGCAAGGCAAGCCGCTTGAAGACGAACGCTTCCAAGTGATGCTTGATCAAGCGGAGGGTTCTTTCGAAATGAATAATGACGAGCTGCGTGAATATTACCATTTTAATAAGCAAAATTCGCTCGGATTGAACGTCGTTTCCGTGATTGATTGGAGTGAAATCAATCAAAAGACGGGGCCGCTGTTGCGGATTTCATTCATGTTCATCATCCTTTTGCTTGCCCTTATTGCCCTGTTCGTTTGGATTTTCATGAAACGCACGGTGCGGCCAGTCCTGCAATTGAAGCAACTGACCGACTCGATCGCGCAGGGGGATTTGACGGTCCGTTCTATCGAGAGTGGAAGAACGGATGAGATTGGGCAGCTGGAATCCAACTTCAATACGATGTCGCAATCGTTGTCCGATGTCCTGCGTCAAATTACCGATCATTCCGAGCAAATCTCAGCATCCTCCCATCATTTGTCTGCGAATTCAGAGGAGAACGTGCAAACGATTGAACAAGTCGCTGCCTCCATGCAAGAAATAGCGTCCATGTCTTCGGATATGAATCGGAGTATAGATACCGTGAAGCAATCGGCGGCTCAAGCGCAACAGGAGCTGGATGATGCCATCCGTATCCTGCGTGAGAGTACGGAAATGTCGCAGCTCATCACAGGTCTGGCCAATAACGGCGAGGAGTCTCTCGGAGCGGCGAGACAACAGGTGAATATGATTGTGGAACATTCCACTCGTTCGAAAGATGAGATGGAGGAGTTAAAACAGGTTGCTGGAGAAATTAGCGGAGTGACGAATTTTATCCAAGATATCGCCTCCCAGACGAATTTGCTTGCGTTGAATGCAGCCGTTGAAGCGGCACGGGCCGGGCAAGAAGGCCGCGGGTTCGCTGTCGTCGCTGATGAGGTGCGAAAGCTGGCTGATCAGACAGGTTCTGCCGCCGAGAAGATCAACAGCTTGATCGGGGAGGTTCAGGATCGCGTACTTCACATGGTTAAACGCACAGAGGAAGGCGTGGAATCTGCTACAACGGGAAGCGATTTGACACAATCGGTCGAGCAGCGTTTTACAGAGATGCATGAGGCTATTAACCGCATTGACACGCACCTCGCTCAAGTGGCTCGCGTCAGCGAACGGTTGATGCAATCAAATACAGCGATGCTTGCAGCCTTTGGTGAATCGAGTGCCATGAGCCAAGCCACTGCACAAGAGGTTGACCAAGTCGCCGCTGCCAGTGAAGAACAGAATGCTTCGATGGAGGAAGTGGCAGCTTCGGCAGCGCACCTTGCCAACATTGCTGAAGAGTTGCAGTCATTGGTGCAGCGTTTTAAATTGGAGCGTTAACAGTAGTTGTAGTGATGAGAGAAAGAAGACCAACAGACGTTGGTCTTTTTTTGTCCAAGTTGATCCAAATAGTTACCTAAGTAATGTAAGTGTAACTTCTATCGAATTATCAACAAATGATCGATTCGGACGAGATTTTAAGATGACGGTCAGTCCAATTAACGATACGATAAGCGCTTGTGCGGTAGCTTTCGCGTCTATCCTCGAATCGAGCTCACCTGATTGGATACCTCGTTCGATCGTTTCTTGAAAGATGACAGAGAGGTACATTTGGTGTTCCCTTGTCAAAATCTCAAATTTCTCATCATGAGGGGCAAGTTCGACCATGGTATTAATGCAAAAGCATCCTCGGCTGAGACCTTCCGTATATTCCTCGTCGGCCACCTCTTTAAAAAAATGGCGAAACGCCTCTTTTACGGATGGATTGTTTTGAAGCTTTGTTCGTATCTCCGAAGCACGAGACATCGTGTATCTGCGTAGTGCGGCTTCGAACAATTCTTTTTTGTCCCCAAAGGTTGAGTAAATACTGGGGCGCTGGATACCCATTCGGGAAGTTAAATCACTTAATGAGGTAGCTTCATACCCCTTCTCCCAAAAAAGCTGCATAGCTGCATCTAGTACTTTTTCTTCGTCAAATTCGCGTGTTCTCGCCATAAAGAGTTCCTCTCATTACTCATGTATTCGAAGCTATGTAACTGCCAAAAGAGTTTTTTGTACTGAATGGTATTTTATATTTTATTGTTTTTTATCCGTCTTGTCAATTTTAGGCTGGTTTATTCAAGTGTGAAAAGAATGGTGTTGACAGAAAAAGAAATGGTGGGATATATTTACTGGGCATTATAATGTACTGATCGGTATGTTATTTTGCTCTAAACGAAAAATGAAAGGAGGTAAGGGGAAGACAGATGGAGGAGGTTATTGAAAAAGTAACGGCCAAAGCTCCCATGCCTCGCTATGTAACACTATTGTTCGCGGTTGCTTGCGGGATGTCAGTTGCGAATATCTACTTTGCACAGCCACTACTTGATCATTTGTCGATTGAGTTCGGAATTGACTATTCCATCATTGGGATTCTGATCACCCTTACTCAAATCTTTTATGCAGTAGGACTGTTGTTACTTGTGCCACTTGGCGATTTATGGAACCAACGCCGCTTGATTATCGGTCAGATGTTTTTATCTGTGGTAGCGCTGGTTATCGTAGGGACTGCCTCCACCAGCACGGTACTATTCGCAGGTATAGCTGCGGTAGGATTGCTTGCTGTTGTTACGCAGACAATCGTTGCATTCGCGGCGACAATGGCAGCCCCTGTAGAGCGAGGGCGAGTGGTTGGAGTAGTTACCAGTGGAATCGTCATTGGCATACTTCTAGCGCGAACCATTGCAGGAGTTTTAACAGATCTTGCGGGTTGGCGTTCCGTATATCTGGTCTCTGCTGCATTCCTATTTTTCATGGTTTGTGTATTATTTCGGGTATTGCCAAATAGGGAGCGGGAGGTAAAGCCGCTATCCTATCTCCAGTTGCTTGGATCGGTATTGATGTTGTTCGCACAAGAACGGCTATTACGTATTCGCTCAGTTTTGGCTATGCTGATTTTTGCTGCGTTTAGTATTTTGTGGACGCCGTTAGTACTGCCTCTGAGTGCGCCGCCATTATCTTTGTCGCATACGGCCATCGGGGCGTTTGGTCTTGCAGGAGTTGCCGGAGCTTTGGCTGCAGCAAGGGCAGGGAGGCTTGCAGATCGAGGTTATGGACAGAGAACGACGGGCTTGGCCTTGAGTCTATTGCTACTATCGTGGCTGCTAATCAGCTATATCGAACAGTCGTTATTTGCCTTGGCGATAGGTATAGTTTTGCTTGATTTGGCGGTACAGGCCGTGCATGTTACGAATCAAAGTATGATCTTCACCTTGGGTGCAGAGGCGCGGAGTCGGCTCACGGCGGGGTATATGGTTTTCTATTCAATCGGCTCTTCTGTTGGCTCCATTGCCTCGACCTATATATATGCGCATTTTGGTTGGGAGGGAGTGTGCTTGCTCGGGGCCTCTGTCAGTGCGTTGGCTCTGGTGTATTGGGCAGTGACAAGGCGCTAGTTTGCAAAGGGATGTGCTAATAGTTCGAAGTGAAGATATATGAAATGAAACTATTCTGCTTCCAGAGCTGTTGACTGGTATAAATTTTGCAAAAGGAGAGATGGTCTGTGGAGATTGGTATTACTTCGTTTGTGGAAACGACACCGGATGTTCAGACAGGTGAAGTGATGAGCCACGCACAGAGATTGCGTGAAGTTGTCGAGGAAATCGTCCTCGCTGATCAGGTTGGGCTTGATGTATTTGGCATAGGTGAACATCATCGCAAGGATTATGCGGCTTCTTCTCCAGCAATGGTGCTGTCTGCGGCTGCGCCATTGACAAAAAGGATTCGGCTGACCAGTGCAGTGACAGTGCTTTCTTCCGCTGATCCGGTGCGTGTTTTTCAGGATTTTGCTACACTCGATGGCATTTCAAATGGACGGGCAGAGATTATGGCGGGACGGGGTTCCTTTATCGAGTCTTTTCCCCTGTTCGGCTATGACTTGAATGACTATGATGAGCTGTTTGAAGAACATTTGGAACTGCTCCTGAAAATACAGGCGTCCGAAAAAGTAACCTGGAGGGGCGGGCATCGGCCAGCTATTCAGGATTTGGGCGTGTATCCACGACCCGTTCAGAATCCTTTACCCATATGGATTGGCAGCGGAGGCAATCAGGAATCTGTTGTTCGTGCAGGTCTGCTGGGATTGCCGCTGATGCTGGCGATCATTGGTGGAAGTCCGCGGCAGTTTGCACCACTTGTGCAGCTTTACAAGAAGGTGGCCATGCACGCTGGTCATGACGTATCGCGATTAACGGTTGGGTCACATTCACTAGGATTTGTTGCAGAAGATACGGAACTGGCGGCAGATACATTCTTTCCTTCTACCCAAGCAGGAATGAATAAAATCGGAAGGGAGCGGGGCTGGGCGCATTATAACCGTGCTAGCTTCGATGCCGCACGCAGCTTCGAAGGGGCATTGTATGTGGGTGACCCGGAGACGGTTGCCCAAAAGATCATCCACCTTCGCAAGCATGTAGGCATGACGCGCTTTATGATGTATGTGCCGATATCCACGATGCCGCATGAACAGGTAATGAGAGCCATTGAGCTGCTAGGAACAGAGGTAGCGCCTCGGGTGCGAGAAGAAATAACCAAGTGGGAAGCAGAGACGCAGCAAGAATCAGCATTTGCTTAATGGAGGGATTCACATGGATTTTCATAGTCGGGTACTGCCTGAATTAAGGCAAACATTAACGCAATTCTCTGGTTTTCATCTGGAAGATTTGGAGTCGAGCAGGGCCATGCTGAAAAATCCGCCTATAAAGCAGTCAGAGCATGTGCGTACCACAAGTCGAATGATTCCGGGCGCAGCAGGAGAGATGTTAGCGAAAATATACGAGCCCGTTCAGCGAACAGGCAGTAAGCTTCCGGCCATGCTGTGGATTCACGGGGGAGGCTATGTGATGGGGCACCCCGATATGGATGACGCTCTATGCGAACGCTTCGTACAAGCGGCTAATTGTGTTGTCGTATCGGTCGATTATCATCTGGCTCCCGAACATCCTTATCCAGCTGCCATCCATGACTGTTACGCCGGTTTAACGTGGATGACAGACGAAGCTGAGTCACTCGGCATCGATGTGGATCGGGTTGCGATTGCTGGTGCAAGTGGAGGAGGGGGGCTGACCGCAGCACTTGCTTTAATGGCCCGCGACAAAGGCGGACCGGCGCTTATCTTCCAAATGCCGTTGTATCCGATGATCGACAACCGTAATCGTACAGCGTCGAGCCATGAAATTGAGGCTGAAAATGCAACATGGAGCCGGACAAACAATTTGGCTGCGTGGAGCATGTACCTGGGCGAAAGTGCCGACGACAGTCAGGTATCCGCATATGCGGTGCCATCGAGAGCAGAAAGCTTGGCGGGGCTGCCGCCGACTTATACGTGCGTAGGACAGCTCGATCTGTTCCGGGATGAGACAATCGAATATGTGACGCGTCTTGCACAAGCGGGCGTAGACGTAGAATTTCATCTGTATCCCGGCTGCTACCACTGCTTTGAAGTGTTTGTCCCCGATGCCGAAGTGAGCCAGCGCGCCAGCCAAAGCTATGTAGATGCGATGGCAAGAGCGCTTAATCCTGGCAAAATCTAAGAGACAAAAAGCACAACAACCGAACGAGGGGGATCTCGGCGATTGTTGTGCTTTTGTAAGCTTTTGTAACCGCAGTGTACAGGAATTTTCCGTCATCTTCTCATTGAATCGTTCCTTGCTTTTCCTCCATCACATCATTGATTAATATGACGCCATGCGAAAGGGTCGTTCCGCCGCCGAATGCTCCGGCTACCGCTACGGTTTCAGCAATTTCTTTTTGGGAAACTCCGTCGTTGAGAGCGGCTTCCAAATGATAGACAATGCAGTGTTCATTTCCGGAGTAAAGGGAGATAGCCAGTGCCTGCAAATGTTTATGCTTGGATGACAATTCACCGGACGAAAAGCATTGGCTGGTGAATTCATTATATGCTCGCAAGGCCTCTGGCATCAGCTGTCCAAAAGATTGCAGTCCTTCAAGATACTGTTCGGCCAAATAGTGCTCCATGGTTCCACTTCCTCCTATTTTAAAATCGCTGATAGTATTGCTTTGCTGGGAAATTTTCATACAGTCTATCCTTTATGGAGGTAGGATCACATCTGTAATTAATTGATTTTTCATGTATTTTTTCTTCTTCTTGAATGAAGACATATTTGGTTATCAAGTATTTTCCTTGTAAATATAATTGTGGTTATTATTAAAACATATTAAAATATATGAAGTGATCTACGAATATAGCGTAAGGCAAGAGAGGTGAATAATCTTACTAAGCAGTAGGAATGCTTGATAAGAAGTGAAGATAGATGTAAGGGGAAGTTTTTTAATCAATAAAACAAGAATGACTAGAAGCTATCCGAAAATACCGTCAGCAGCAGAGAGGAAGAGGAAGCTTACGTGGAAAACAAAGAACTGAAGCGAGGCCTGGAAGCGCGTCATATTCAGATGATTGCTTTGGGCGGTACGATTGGTGTTGGGCTATTTATGGGGTCAGCCAGCACGATCAAATGGACAGGCCCATCCGTCATGCTAGCTTATGCAATTGTAGGAATTTTTATTTTTTTCATCATGCGTGCAATGGGTGAAATGTTGTATATGGAACCGAGTACGGGTTCATTTGCGACCTTTGGGCATAAGTATATCCATCCGTTAGCAGGTTATATGACGGCCTGGAGCAACTGGTTCCAGTGGGTCATTGTCGGGATGGCAGAGATCATCGCAGTCGGGCAGTATATGCAGTATTGGTTCCCCGATTTACCGCCTTGGATTCCAGGTATTATTGCGATGGTGATTCTCGGTGCAGCAAACCTGGTCTCAGTAAAATCATTTGGTGAATTTGAGTTTTGGTTTGCCATGATCAAAATTGTCACGATCGTTTTGATGATTATTGCAGGGTTTGGCTTGATTTTCTTTGGCATCGGAAATGGTGGAAACGCAATTGGATTATCGAATCTGTGGGAGCATGGCGGATTCTTTACGGGCGGCTGGACAGGCTTTTTCTTTGCTCTTTCCTTGGTGATTGGGGCGTATCAAGGTGTCGAGCTCATCGGGATTACCGCAGGGGAAGCAAAAGACCCGAAAAAAACATTAACGAGTGCGATTCAAAGCATTATCTGGCGCATTTTGATTTTCTATATTGGTGCGATTTTTGTGATTGTAACCGTTTACCCTTGGGATCAATTGCAGGCAATCGGCAGTCCGTTCGTTGCTACTTTTGCGAAGGTTGGTATTACCGCTGCTGCAGGTATCATTAACTTTGTCGTGATCACTGCTGCTATGTCTGGCTGTAATAGCGGGATATATAGTGCAGGGCGTATGCTGTATACCTTAGGTGTAAATGGCCAAGCGCCGAAAATTTTTACGAAGCTGTCTTCGAATGGTGTGCCGTTGTTAGGTACGATTGGTGTTCTGATCGGTCTGGGTATTGGGGTTATCCTAAGTTATATCGCCCCAGAAAATCTCTTCGTGTATGTGTACAGTGCGAGTGTGCTGCCTGGTATGGTTCCGTGGTTTGTCATTTTGATCAGTCAAATCAGATTCCGTAAAGCAAAGGGTGCTGAAATGGATAACCATCCATTTAAAATGCCTTTTGCCCCAGTGTCCAACTATTTGACCATTGCTTTTCTCATCATGGTACTCATCGGTATGTGGATCAATGATGAGACACGCGTCTCCCTGATTGCTGGGATTGTCTTCTTAGCGATTGTGGTCATCAGTTTCTTTGCACTAGGAATTAGCAAGGCAGTTCCATTGGATGAGCAATCAAATAAGAAATAGCGAAGGAGACCAACATTTGTTGATCTCAGGCTGTAGATAAACACATGTTTTGTTTCAAGAAAAAATTAGACTCGTGTACAATTAATTCCGAAGGATGAAAAATTAAGATAGCTTTTCCGTTTAGCCCATCTTGGCTAAGTGGAGAGCTATCTTTTTTATGTTCTGTGCGCCTGCTATCATTAATGCTTGCTCTAACACATTACAAAAAAGGTTGCCGAGACTATCTCGACAACCTGGTGATCCGAAAATTTGATTTTAACCAAATGTGAAACTTTCTGCCTAACTAATCCAAACGTTCCTATCGATATTGCTGCCAGTTGGTACAATATCTTCTATTCTTGCTGATCCGATTGTATTGCCGTATTGGTCTACAGCACGAACATAAAAACTGAAGCGTTTTCCAACTCTTAAAGCAGTTATGTTAGCAACAGTAGCGGTCATACTACCATGTTCATAAACACTGCCATCTGTCATGTTTGTCAGCATATACTCATATCTCACTGCATTTGAAACATTGTTCCAACGTACAGTAAGATTCACAAATTCTGCAACAGAAGCTTTTGATTCTTTACTAGACGTTGAATATTTAGTGGTTGAAGTAGTCGCGAGTGCTTGTTGTCCCTCCTGGGCAAATGCAGGAACGGCTGAAGTCAATACTGCCAGTGTTGCTAAACCAGTTATAAACTTTTTCATATCAAAACACTCCTTCTTAATCTTTTATTTACCCGCCTCCAGGAGCCTAATATGTTTGTTTGGGTATTTACAATATACATTATTTTACATCATATGTAAATATATGGAAATTCATATATCAACGTGCAGGAACAAGCTCTCAAGCTCTCATGACAGCTACTTGCCCAAAAAACAAGAAGATCAAAATGAACAAGGTTGCCGAGACTTTCTCGACAACCTGAGACCAGCAAATGTTGGTTCTTTTTTTGTTCATCAAATCGCCTTTGTACGGCATACCTACTTCGTTTATCATTAGGATGACTGGACTGGTTAGCCGTTTTCAGCTGCAGATGTCCGGGCTCGTCAATGGGTAGACTAAAGCGGGATACTCATTCATGATCTGAGAAAAAAGGAGCATAAGAATGAAACAACGCAACTATACACCGATTATCGTTATTCTCACCATAGCGATTAACACGCTTATCGCCATCTTGTACTTTATGCCGAAAAACAATGATTTCAGCCATCTCGACCTGACGTTTCTGCCGTTTTTTAATGCGGTCATGAACAGCTTCACCTTTGTATTTTTGGTTGCCGCGCTTGTTTCCATCGTGAAGTACAAAAACATTAAGATGCACCGGGGATATATTTTTGCAGCCTTCTCCACAACAGCTCTCTTCTTGGTTTCGTATGTGATCTACCACGGAATGGCACCTAGCACTTCCTTCGGGGGAGAGGGAATTCTGCGTCCAATCTATTACTTCATCTTGATTACACATATTCTGTTGTCGGCGATTATCGTTCCATTTGCGCTGATTACGACTGCACGTGGACTCAACATGAAAGTGGAAAAACATAAAAAAATTGCTCGTTGGACGATGCCGATGTGGCTGTATGTCAGTGCGACGGGTGTCATTGTTTACATCATGATTTCTCCATACTATTAATCAAAAAAAGAGCATTAGCTGCTATAGCTAACGCTCTTTTTTTATGGACGAAGCCTTTATATTTTCGTTTCACGTTTCTTAAACCAGCGTTTGGGGAGGAAATAAATAAGCCCCGACACGACAAGAAAAGCCGTTAAGATGGAGATAATCTCTAATACCGTCACGTAGTTGAGGTCTTCCCATTCGCCCACATGCAGTCCGTAGAAGAGATCTAAAATGGGATCTTGTTTCAAGGCTGTGATGTGCCCTTCAGAAGAAACAGTCAGCCGCAGAATCGGATCTCTGCTGACGTACACTTTGAAAGAGCCACCTGATTTTGCGATCGATCTGATTTCATCCCAAGAATATTCCCCTGTTTCTACTAACTTCTCCCCCACGTAGGCAATGGTTAGCAGTTCTGGTTGGGCAGGCACTTCAATCATTGTCGTTTTCAAGTCGGTGGCTTTTTCCTGATACCAAGGGACATTTAACAGGAGAAAACCTGTAATGGCCCACATCAGTAAGAAAAGGCTAACGATGAGTCCGATGTAGCGGTGGAAGTTACGGTTCCACTTCTTAAATAGCATGCATGGTTACTCCTCTCGATGATGTTCTTGATGATTATATAAACTATCTTGATAAAAGGAGATGGCTCACATGAGCTATTTTCCATGTATTATTCGTGAACCTGGTCGTAGTGCACTTACCAATCCCATTGACTTTGCTTGATTCCAAGATTTTGGGCGAGTATGGAAGCAATCGGTTGCTTGATGGGTGCAAGTGAATTTGCCGTGCAGCTCGATTCTGGCTGATAATTCAATTCCTTCGCTTTTTGTATATCAGCTTCTGCTAGATTATTTGTTTTGTTTGCTTGCTCATAACAGGGTGGTGAAATATACGTCTTGTTCGTGTGCTCCAATATGATTCGTGTATCTGGGGAGGGGCCTGCCTCAACAGGAATGGAAAGCACGCCTGCTACTATAACCACTGCACAAATGCCAATAAGAGGTCCTCGCTTCATCATATTCACTCCATCAATTTAGTAAAGGATTGTCCAAATGAGCCGATTTATTGTAACACCTTATATCCAAGACAGTAATGGCTCAATATAGCTATTTACATAGAAAAACCACCGCCTCCAATCTAGGACGGTGGTTGATTATCTATGAAGAGATCTCTATGCCGTTTTCGTCGACACCAAGAGCTTGTCGGGCCATGATCTTGAACTCTTCCAGCCCTGATTTCAATGCGAAGATGGCAAGAATGACGGGGTACACGGATGTCATTTCAGCGATATGCTCATGCATACGCGGCCATACACGGCCTCCTGCTTTTTCGTAGCGTTTGATGAAGTCAGCCAAGCCTGAATCGCCAAACAACATGTAAAAGACCGTAAAGTCCGTCGCCGGATCAGCTACCTCGGCCTCCGTCCAATCCAGAAGCCCCGTTACCTTGCCGTTTTCAGCAACCAGGATATGCCCCGGATGGAGGTCACCATGCACAAGAGCAGAGTGAGCAGGCCAGAATGTGTCATCCGCAAGCCATTTTTGCCATCGATCCCATAGCTCCCCAGAAACGCCAAAGACGCGTTTGACCTCATTCATCTTTTCTCGAAGGCTTGCTCGTGCTTCGCTAGGCTGCTTGACGCGGATACCAGCATCTCGAGCAAGATCATGATGGATACCGTGTAATTCCACCAATACCTCCGCCCACGTTTGTATGCACAATTCAGGTAGGGATTCAGGATTCAAATACCACTCATAATTTTTTGTTTCCATATTGATCGTCGCCATCGGTGTGCCACCCAGGATCGGATAAGCGATGAATTCAGAGGTGTGGACCTGCCAATCCGGTACTTCGACATGTAGATGTTTGGCAACGAGATCTAACACCTTTTTCTCGTAACGAGCAGTTTCGACGACATCGTCCCGGCGTGGTTGGCGCAACACCCATGGAACACCATCTATCGTACTTGCAAAAATCGCAAGGAAATCTAAGCCGGATTCATTCACCTTCACAGTAGTTGGGTCTACAAGGATTCCATTGTTTTTCGCGATGGCAAGCATTTGCTCTACATTGTTTTTTGACATAACAAAAACACCTCATTCATGAATAGTTTTAAATCAATCAAACACAAATAAACCCATACCATTCCGAGTTTTGAAAATGGCTGAGCCTATATGGGGTTTTGTCGATTTTAACGAAGTCTCATGAATGCGATGCCCATTGCAATGTCCATCATCGTAACCTCCTGTAATTGAAAACAAAGATAGTGTACCATGGAATTTAACGAATAGCGACAAGGAGATTAGCGATCATGAAATTGATTTCTTGGAATGTAAATGGACTTCGCGCATGTGTAAACAAAGGTTTCTACGAGTACTTCAAAGAGGCGAATGCCGATATATTTTGCTTGCAGGAAACGAAGCTGCAAGAAGGTCAAATCGAGATGGAGATCGGCGAGGAGTATCATCAATATTGGAACTACGCAGAGAAAAAGGGCTATTCCGGGACGGCTGTTTTTACAAAAATGGAACCACTATCTGTGCGTTATGGCTTGGAAGAAGACCATGAACCTGAAGGACGCATCATTACATTGGAGTTCCATGATTTCTACTTGGTAACGGTATATACCCCGAATGCGAAGCGTGATTTGTCGAGATTGGATTATCGGCTGGAATGGGAGGATCGGTTTCGGAACTACTTATTGCAGCTAGATGCGAAGAAGCCTGTAGTGGTTTGTGGGGATCTGAATGTCGCCCATCAAGAGATTGATTTGAAAAATGCGAAGTCCAATCGCGGTAATTCTGGCTTTACTCCTGAAGAGCGTGAGAAGATGACGAGCTTGCTGGCAACTGGGTTTGTAGATACCTATCGATATTTTTATCCGGATCAGACAGATTCATATACGTGGTGGTCTTTTATGCCGAAAGTGAGAGAACGGAATATCGGGTGGCGTATTGATTATTTTCTCGCGTCTGAGCGATTGGCTCCGTCGTTGCTCGGAGCGGGAATTGACTCACAGGTAATGGGAAGCGATCATTGTCCGGTCGTGTTGGAGCTGGGGAACATCGAATAAAGAATGGGAGGAAGGGAAGGATAATGAGTAAGTATGCTATGCCTGTAGTCAGCAATTGTAAGGGTGAGTGACCTGAAATAGCAAAACTGCCTATAATCAAACAATTAAGACGAAATTGGATATAAGCGAACGTTGATATGAAGAGGGGGAGTTTCGTACAATGACCATGTAAGACTTCTAATGAAGAGGGGATAGGATATTGCTAACCATGAATTTGTTACTAATTGCTTTTCTGATTTTTGCTACTGCTTTTTTTGTGGCAACTGAATTTGCAATTGTAAAGCTTCGCCCGAGCCGTGTAGACCAATTGGTCATGGAAGGGAGAAAGAATGCTCTTGCTGTTCAGAAAGTAGTTAGTAACCTGGATGGATATTTGTCAGCGTGTCAATTAGGGATTACGTTGACAGCCATTGGCTTGGGGGTATTGGGGAAACCGACGATTGAAAGCATCATTAGCCCTTTTCTTACGCCTTATTTACCCGAACAAGTCGTTGCAGTTCTGTCGTTTGTGATTGCTTACTCGCTCGTTACGTTTCTCCATGTGGTTGTCGGGGAACTGGCACCGAAAACCGTGGCGATCCAAAAGGCAGAAGCGGTTAGCTTACTGTGTGCGAAACCTATTATTTGGTTCTATAAATTGATGTACCCTGCAATCTGGGTACTGAATGGCTCTGCTGCTCTGCTTGTGCGTTCATTCGGTATGAAACCGACCAAGGAGCATGAAGAAAGTCACTCAGAAGAAGAGCTGCGAATCATTCTGACGGAAAGCTATGAGAGCGGAAAAATTAATCAGTCTGAGTATGGATACGTCAGCAATATCTTTGCCTTTGATGAGATGCTGGCCCGCGAGATTATGGTCCCGCGGACAGATATGAGCTGCTTGCACAAAGAATATACCCTTGAGCAAAATCTGCGAATTATGAAAGAAGAGCAGTATACCCGTTTCCCGGTTATTTCGCAAAACAAAGATCATATTATCGGGATGATTAACACGAAAGAGTTCTTTCTGAATTATGCCGATGATCCAAATTTGGATATTTCCAAGCTCATCCGACCGTTTTTGACGGTTTCGGAGGCTACACCTGTAAAAGATCTTTTGAAAAAAATGCAGAAACAAAGAACACATATCGCCATCCTGATTGACGAATATGGCGGAACCTCCGGACTGGTTACGATCGAAGACATTTTGGAGGAAATTGTCGGTGAAATCCGTGATGAGTTCGACGCGGAGGAAAAAGCCGAAATCGAAATCGTGGAAGAGAACAGCCATGTGATTGTAGACGGAAAGGTACTTCTCTCCGAGGTTAACGACTTGCTTAACGCCAATATTAATGAAGAAGAGCTCGATACCATCGGGGGCTGGCTATACAGTCAAAATCCGACGCTTAAAGAAGACATCCAATGGCAATACGATGATCTCGTCTTTACGATCCGAAAGAAAGACAAGCATCGTATACGGAAAATTGAGATTCAGAAGGCAATGGGAGTTCCAGCTCGTGAGCTGCAGGACGTAACCTAATCAAAAGATGGGGGATTCCCATCTTTTTTCCTTGAATGTATTGGCAATGGGAGCATACAAAAACGGGGCCGAGCGATGCGGTCCCGTTTGTTTTGTTATTACGTATAAACGATATCGTAAGTAGATTTAATGACTCCATTCGCATACTGCTTCATATCCACTAAATCTAGCTTGAGACGTGGCTTCACACTACCAAATAGAGGTGTACCTTCCCCGACCATCACCGGATTCACCTTCAGTACTAATTGATCAATCAGTTTATGTGCCAGTAACGCCCCTGCCAATTCACCGCCCCCACATAGCCACAGCTTGCCGTTTTCTTGCTGTTTGAGATTTTTGATAAATTCGATGGCATCGCCTTTGACCAGCTCGACTTCTGCATTGGACTCAAACTGCATGGAGCTAGAGAAAATATAATGCTTGATCCCCTTATAGCCTGGTTCGCCCGGTTTGGCCCCGAATTTAAACCCAAATTCGTAGGTTTTGGCGCCCATCAGCACAGCATCATATTCCTGAATTTCAGATAAAAAGTCCGGTACATGTTCACCTTCGAATAAAAAGAGCGTGCTTTCGATATCTCCATCCATCATCGCTTGATCCGCAATGAAATTGTCTAACGATACGGCGACATGATAAATTAATGAGGCCATTTGGAAATCCCTCCTTTTTTCTCCATTCCATTTTATGTGAAAATAATAAGGGCTTGCACGCATTTTCATTTGAAGAGGAGGATCGACATGAAGCAAATGACGCCGGAAGAGCAAGTGCTTCTTGAGGAATTGTATAGATCGGACGAAAGAAAAGTAGAAATTCTCCACTTCTTGGCTAGGAAGGGAAGCATGATTACTCTGACCTTTCTATTACCATTTGCTTTGGAGAAAAGAGAAGAAATACAAAAGGCAGCACTTGCGGCTATTCATCAAATAACCTCACGCCTGCGTAAACAAGATTTCATTAGCTTGGATCAATACATACGGAGATTGACCCCTTATTCAAATAAAAACCAATTGGCAGCGTGGCATGAATTGTTGCCAGAGGATATCCGGGAGTTTTCGATAAACGATGAGTCGGACCTTTGTTTCATCGGAATTTGCAGCTTCCATCGAAACGGTTATGTAAGGGAAGCAGCAGTTGAAATGTTGTTAAAACAGGTTACGGGTGCGGAGATTCCCTTTTTGCTGATCCGTTTGAATGATTGGCAACCCAAAATTCGTTATCTGGCGTTTAAGGCATGTAAGCTGAGATTCCGTCCAAATTATGTGAAGCACTTTCTCGAATCCGTTTTCTTGTTGAAGCATTTGTCCGCATACTATAACCGTGAAAAGTTCTCCGATTTCCTAGAGGAGATCGACGCAATGTTTCGTCATCCAAATAATAGGGACGTGGTACGCAGTGGTTTTCACTCAAAAGATCCGGTTGTTCGGCGATTTTGCTTTGATTTGGCAAACAACCTTCACGATATCGATCCGGATGAGGTTATTGCAGAGGCTTTGATTCAGAAGGATGCCTTGATCAGGCTCCAGATGGTTAAGCATATGTGCAAACAGGACGAAAATGATCGCCTGCAAAGATGGCTCGATCAAATTCGACGTGACGTTTTTCCTCCTATTCGCCAACTGGCCCTACAAGCTTATGTGGATCGCTTTCCTGAGGAATCGACTGATGCCTTGCTTGCTGCTCTGCTTGATGGGCATAAATCCATCCGCGAAATGGCCCGATTTTATTTGAAGGACAAGAAGATCGATTTCGCTGCCTTCTATCGAGAAAAATTGGTTGGTACCGAGGAGCAGGTGATACCAATAGCGATTGTGGGAGTAGGCGAAACGGGTGTGAAAGCAAATGATCAATGGATTCTCCCGTTTTTGCGCCATGAAAATGAACGGATACAACGAGCAGCAGTGAAGGCACTCGCTATGCTGAATCCAGAAGATCACATCGAAGTTTTTATCCGCGCTTTGCAAACCAATAAACGAAGCGCATCTCGGGAAGCAAGACAAATACTAGCGGATAGGATAGAGCTTCGTCATGCGGACATGCTTTGGGAGATGCTCAAAAAAGATGTGGGCCTTCACGTGAAGAAAAACATTCTCTTCTTATTTTCGAAGATGAACAAGGCAGACAGTATTTCATTATTATTACGGGCATGTGTTGTGCAGGAAAAAGAAATACGCGATGATGCAATCCTGTATACCGAGCAGTGGCTGTATGGATATAATAGAAGGTTCTATCTGCGATTAAAGGATGAACAGCGTGAAAAAATTAGCCAAATGCTTGGTGAGGTTCGAGAGTTTCTGCCGGAGGATATAGCTGAATTCGTCGAGTCGCTCCTTGCGAATAAATAAGGAAGGGGCACCTTTATAGGTGTCCCTCTACTTCGTATTTTCAGTTTGTCCCCAACAGTTCTTTTAAGGTGTTATCAATAAACGCGGTATCGACAGGGTTAAGTCCAAACCCAGCCAAGTGTCCCCAGATCGATTCAATCGGCTTAAAGGTAGCGTTTGGGATGTGCTTCGTCTCATATTCACTGTCTTCTGGCGTGAAATACAAATCAGTCCGTACGGGCATCACAACCGTCCGTGCCTGGATGCTTCGTAACGCCGCCTTAAAGTCTCCCTTGTACCTATCATTTTGGCTTATGTCGGCATGCTGCCAAGTCCACATCATCGCCAGCAAATCGTTTGCATCCGAAGGAACAAAGCTCTCCTCCCAAAATCCTGAGATAAATTCGGAAAGTGTCTTATAGCCCAAAGCTTTATAGCATTCCTCGCGGTAAAATGGCTGCGAAAACCCCCAACTCGCATAAACGCGCCCCAAGGTACGCAAGCCAACCTCGGGAGATGCTGTATACTGCCCGTTATTCCAAGCTGCATCGGCCTGCAATGCTGCTCGGATCCCTTCGATCAAGACGATGTTATGCGGCCATGTTTTTGCGGTGCCGGCAAACGGAGCCAATCGTTCAACCATATCTGGGTAGCTCGCTGCCCAATGAAAAGCCTGGATGGCCCCCATCGACCAGCCGGTTGCCAGCGCAATTTTTTTGATGCCAAACCTCTCCGTAATGAGTCGATGCTGAAGTACGACATTATCGTAGATTGTAACGTGTGGAAAATTGGCCTGATCATATGGACTTGCCGTATTGCTAGGGGAGGACGATAGCCCGTTGCCGAGCATATTGGGAATGATGATAAAATATTGATTCGGGTTCAAAGCCTTATCTTCCCCGATGAGCCATTCGTTTTGGTAATGCTGGTCTCCAAATGAAGTAGGAAATATAATGACGTTATCCTTGGCTGCGTTGAGCGTGCCATACGTTTTGTAAGCAATAAATGCATGCGGTAGTGTCACGCCTGACTGCAAGCGAACCTCTCCCAAGTGAAAAATGTCGTAATCCATCTCGCATTGCTCCTTTGTAAGCATGATTTTTTTCAACTATAAACGTTCCCGTACAGGGGAAAGTCAAGGGAATGATAGATTGGGGTTTTTCCATGTTTAAGATCAGTGAATTTTCCCGATTGAGTAGAGTGTCTTTAAAGACGCTTCGTTTTTATGACCAGATTGGCATTTTGAAGCCAGCGGATATCGACAAAGAGACTGGCTATCGGTTTTATGTAGCAGAGCAATTGGTTACGCTCAATCGAATCCTCATGTACAAGGACTTGGGATTTACGTTGCAACAAATTCAGCAATTGCTGCATGAAGAGATGTCCCTGGAACAAGTGCAAGGCATATTCAGGCAAAAAGAAAGGGAAATGGAACAGCTGCTTGAGGCGGAGCAAGCCCGATTGAAGCGAATCAAGGAGCGTCTGCTAACGATCGAGCAAAAGGGGTACGTAGAACAAGAGGTTGTCTTTAAACGAGTCGAAGCCCAAAAAATTGTCTCGTTCCGTTCAGAAGGTACGGTAGAAGAGATTCCGATGCTTTTCGATCGGCTGGCTCAATATGCTGGCAAGCAGCAGAGAGGAATGCTTCCTCCCATCGTTTTGTGGAAGGAGTCGGAGAGAGACGAGAGGGTATTCGAATTGGAGATCGGCTATGTGCTCAAACAAGACATTCCTTTGCCATCCGACATGCTAGAAATACGTATGCTGCCGGAGGAGCCAATGATGGCCACCCTGGTCCAGCGAGTAGAACCATTCGTTCCTTCTACGGCCTGCATAGACTTGGCAAAATGGATAGAGCGAAATCAATACCGGATCAAAAAAGATCAGCCAGGCAGAGAAAACTATCTGCAATCCTCACATGGGGGCGATACGTATGTAGAAGTACAAATTCCCATTGAATCCCCATGAAGAAGGCCGGTACCTGTATAGACGACGAGGTACTGGCCTTTTGCTTGTGTTCATTTGACGCTGATGGAAGGCAGGTAGTACAGTAAAGTTGAACGGAAATACAGAAAATTCCAAAGGGGAAAGAAGGGAATCCTGCTATGAATAGAAAAGCACGTCGGTTCATTGATCTGAGTGTGCCTCTTGATCGTCTGGCAAAAGAACCGTTTCCTCCTGATATTCAATACAGTAATCATGAAGAAGGGGCTGTCCAAGCTGCGCAGTATTTCGGATTGCAGCCAACGGATTTTCCCGAACAGAAGGCTTGGGCGAGTGAAACGGTGACACTCACGACACATATAGGGACACATGTCGATGCGCCTTGGCATTACTGGCCTACTTCAGAGGGAGAGCCAGCGAAAACGATTGATCAGTTGCCGTTGGAGTGGTTCTACGGAGATGGTGTCCTGCTTGATTTTAGCGAAAAGCCGTCTGGCTATGAAATCACGGTGAATGATGTAAAACAAAAGCTCGCCCAAATCCAATACGAACTGAAACCGTTCGATATTGTCCTGATCAGGACCGATGCGGATAAAAGATACTATGAAGAGCACTATTTTCAATCACATGCAGGAGTATCCGCCGAAGCAACACATTGGCTGATTGATCAAGGAATTAAGGTCATGGGAACCGATGGATGGGGATGGGATATTCCGTTTTCCGTTCAAGCTGCTGATTATAAACAAAATCCGCGCGATGGCGTTTTATGGGCGGCTCACTATGTGGGAAAAGAGAAAGAGTATTGCCAAATTGAAAAGCTGGCGAATTTGGAGCAATTGCCGAGGGCCTACGGGTTTACCGTTTCTGTGTTTCCTGTAAAAGTGAAAGGAGCGAGCGCGGGATGGGCGCGTCCGGTTGCGATTTTTGAGGAAGAGGAGTAGTTGCATGGGCATGAACAAGAGAGCGAAAGTTCTGTTCCTCTTATTCTTCTTGTGCCTTTGTTTCATCATGATCGCGTATATTTCGCTGATCGGGTATCCTGCATTGCCATTCGAATCCAAGTCCAAAAGAGAAGTGACGGAGCTGTTGGAAGAAAACACGGGAACAATCGTCAAATTGACGACGGAGGAAAACGTCGATTGGTATGGATATGGGCCGCAAGCGAATCAAGCTTCAGCGGCAGAAGCGATGAAACGAGCAGTGACAGAAAAAGGCTGGACCTTTATTCAGCAAGAAGGGGCCGGATACTTTTTCGAACGAGGGAAAGAGAAGATGATCATCACGTCACAAATGTGGACGGGCAACTATGTACTCTTTCGAATCCCCGCAGGTTCGCTTTCCACAACAAATATTTCTCTCGTAAACAAACAGCACAAGGCCGATACCCCGCAGCAATAGCGGTAGCCTCATCAGCAAAAAATACACGATGGCGCACATAACCGCCTCGCGCAATGGCTCTGATGGCAGAGGGACAATCCAGTCGGCCATATATTTTACCTGGCTTGTAGCCGCCAAATGTACCGGGTGTATCGCTTTTATAAAACTGGCGATCGGCTCCTAGCAGGGTGTACGTTTTCGCAGGCATGTGGCTTCCTCCTTTATTGGTTGATGTCGGTACATTCACTCCAACAGGAGGAAGCCATAGCAAGCCTACATGGACTTTTTTACGAGAATTTCGGAATCGCGAAGTAGGCAGTCAAGCGGTGGTTGATCTGCTCTTCGGTGAGCTCTGGGAACAATCTCGCTTCCTTCACCATATCGTACAGACGCTCCATCGGCTCGCGGCCATCGGCTTTCTTTGCCTTCGCGTCGTTTTTGAGCAGCTCCCAAATCCCAACCACATACTCGCGTCTGGTGATATCTTGTTTGCGGAAAAAGAAATCGAGTCGCTCCACATGGTCCATGAATTCGTCGCCGAAGCGCTTGTCCGCTTCCCCGCGCAGGAGGGCGATTTCTGCCTCGTACATCGGACGTTCGTTGCCTTTTTCCTTGCTGATCCAAGGTGTCTCCAGTACAAGCGGCAGGTGACGGATTTTCTCGTGGTTCACGATGTAATTCATCGCATCAAAGCCAATGAGTCCCGCACCGATTGGCGCATGGCGGTCTTTGCCTGCTCCGCGGAAGTTTTTGCTGTCATTCAAGTGAACGACGGCGAGACGCTCCAAGCCGATTGTCCGGTCAAACTGTTCCAGGACGCCATCAAAGTCATTGACGATATCATAGCCAGCGTCGTGAATGTGGCAAGTATCCATGCAGACGGTCAGCCTGCTGTTGTCTTCTACTTTCTCGATGATGGCTGCGATTTCCTCAAAGCTGCGACCGATTTCCGTCCCTTTACCCGCCATCGTCTCCAACGCGATTTTCACGTCGGTGTCTTTGACGCCTGTCAGAACCTCATTCAAGCCTTCTGCGATCCGAGCGATGCCGTACTCTGCATCCTTGTCTGTGTATGCGCCAGGGTGCAGCACGATATTTTTGACGCCAATATAGTCGGTCCGGCGAATCTCTTCTTGCAGAAAGCGGACAGCGAGCTCATAGGTATCGTCCTTGTAAGAGCCCAAGTTAATAATGTACGGAGCATGTACCACAATTTCATCCACGCCCTGCTTGGCCATTACTTCTTTGCCTTCCGTAATGTACTGGTCCTCGATTGGTTTGCGGCGGGTGTTTTGCGGTGCTCCCGTGTAGATCATAAAGGTACTCGAGCCGTAGGTAGCTGCTTCTTCGGCGGCATTCAGCAGTCCCTTACCGGAGAATGATACGTGCGAACCTATTTTTAGCATAGGATAGAACCTCCTTTGATTAATAAAGAAAACGCCATAAATAAAAAGTAGCGTACGACTCCCAATTCGTCCAAGCCTTGGACAGCTCTCGTATTTCTGCTTTTGTCGGCTTTTTTTCTTTGCCTAGTAAAAATTTGATCGCATTATGCAGGCCGACATCGTCAATGGGAAAAGCAGAGGGAATTCGCAGACAGCGCATGAGCACATAGTTGGCCGTCCACGGTCCAATCCCACGGATGCTGGTCAATCGTTTCTCCGTGGTTTGATAATCTCCTCCGTCCCATAATAGCTCTTTCGATAGTTTCCCTTCAACGATGAGTTGTGCGACGTCAATCAAATACTCGCATTTCTTGGTCGTCATGCGCAATCCATCCAGATCAGCGACGGTCAATCCGGCGATTTTTTCTGCTGTCGGAAAAAGCCAATACGTCTCTCCTTCGAACTCTACCCGTCTTCCGAATGTCTCTACCAACCGCCGTTTAAGCGTATACGCATAGGTCAGATTAATTTGCTGTCCAAGGATTCCCCAACTGAGCGCTTCAAACAGGTCGGGAATGCCCATGGTCCGCAGCCCGTAAAACTTTTCAACGGCCTGCTTTAGAAGAGCATCCCCTGCGGCAAGCTCATAAAACGGAACCAGGTCTCGATCGAGATCGAACCAATCGCGGACATAGCGTGCTACCTCCATCCGGACTTTTTCAGTGGGAAGCGAAGGGCTGAGAAAGCGCACAGTCAATCCTTGATCGTTATCTGCGTGAATTTCGACTACTTGTGAATCTTGTTCGATCGGGATGGCTTTGTAGAGGCGCCCGTTTTGAATGTGAAACATGCATTCGTTGGATGCTCTGGACAAGTATTGAAGATTTTGCGAAAAGCTGAATTCCTTAGGTACGGACAAGATCATTTCTTCTCTATTATCGACCCAAGTCGAGTGTGGTAGACCGCTTGTCATGCGAAAACCTCCTGTCTGACTTCCTCCTAGTTTTATAACAAGAAAAGCTACCCTGTCATTTCGTTATCTTGCTATTTTAATCTTCTAGCAGTACGGATCACGCAGCGTGGGGGTATACTGTCGGTAAGAGCAAGCGATTCGAAAACGGCTATGACAAAGGAGATGAAGTGTCTTGGAGGAACGGGTAACCGATGAGCGATGGCAGGCCATTATTCATAACGATGCGTCCTACGATGATCAATTTTTTTATGCGGTAAAAACGACGAAGATCTTTTGTAGACCGTCGTGCAAGTCGAAGCCGCCGAAGAGGGAGAACGTGCGGGTTTTCCAAAATGCAAGCCAAGCGATGCGGGAAGAATTTCGCCCATGTAAACGCTGCAAGCCCACGGGAGAGAGGTTGCCCGATCGTGAGTGGGTGGCACAAATTACACAGTACATTGATTCTCATTATAACGAAAAGCTGACGTTGGAGCATTTGGCTGATATGTGCCATGGCAGTCCGTTTCATTTGCAGCGAACCTTTAAGCGACTCATGGATATGACGCCCGTGGAGTACATCCAGAAAAAGCGGATAGAAAGGGCGAGAGAGCTGCTGGCTCATTCGAACAACCAAATCGCAGATGTTGCGCAAATGGTAGGAATGCCGAATACGCCGTATTTTATCACGTTGTTTAAAAAGATGACGGGCAAGACGCCGAGTGAATATCGCCAACTGTACGTCAAACAACAAACGACATAAGCGGCTCGTGAAATGTGATATCTTTAGAAGTAAGAAGCATCTGCATCCGAGAATAACCACCACTGTCTGATGGATTCACCACAACCACCGGGTGCTTTCCTTGATTTCTGGACCTCTGCTTATCAAGAGATTGAAGATGAGAAAGAAAAAGGAGCTCTGCCAAGATGAACGATACGAAAACCTTACGAGAAGTATTTAAAAAGACGACTTATCAAATCGCCGGGCACAGCAAGAGAGACCTCCTTCAATTGCAGCAGGTCCTGTCCAGGGTGGATGGGAATGTGGAGGGTGACATGTACGGAACAGGCGAACTCATCGAGGATTTTCAGCGCAAGATGGCCGAATATTTGGGTAAAGAGTCTGCCGTGTTCTTTCCCAGCGGTACGATGGCCCAACAAATCGCGTTGCGCATCTGGTGCGATGAGAAGGGTATCAAAAAGGTCGCCTATCATCCGCTCTGCCACTTGGAGATTCACGAGGAAGATGGGCTCAAGGAGCTGCATCAGATTGAGGCTGTTTTGCTGGCGGATAAAGACAGCGTGATTGAACTGGACGATGTTCTCGGCATGGACGACGATATCGCGTGCCTGTTGCTGGAATTGCCACAACGTGAGATTGGCGGACAGCTGCCCGCGTATGAGGATTTAGAGGCGATCTCCCGTTATTGTCGGGAAAAAGGAATTCGGCTGCACCTGGATGGTGCCCGGCTTTTGGAAATTCTGCCGTATTACCAGAAGTCAGCCGATGAGGTATGCGCCTTGTTCGATAGTGTGTACGTTTCCTTTTACAAAGGGATAGGCGGAATTGCCGGAGCGATCCTGGCTGGGGATGAAGACTTCACGAAGCAATCGAAGGTATGGAAAAGACGTCATGGCGGAGACTTGATTAGTTTGTACCCGTATATTGTTACGGCAGAATACCATTTTGAGCAGAGAAAGCATAAATTCAGTCAATATTACGAGCATGCAAAAGAACTGGCGGAGTTCTACAACCAATGCCAGGGGATATCCACGAGACCGGTCGTGCCTGTATCCAACATGTTTCATGTGCACGCAGATTTGCCGAAAGAAGAGCTCGAGCGTATCATGCTCTCACTTAGTGAAGAAACAGGAATTGGCTTCACGCATTATGTAAGACAGGACGGCGAATCTTCTAGCTCCTATGAGGTAAGTATTGGCGATCGGTATGCGATGATCCCGAAGGAAGAACTGGTATTAGCATTCGAAAAGCTAAATCAGAAAATAGCAGAGCAGAAATCAAAAGCCGACTAAATAAGTCAATTTCGGGGTGGTGGCAGTCTGGTGCTTACCGATTTCTACCGGGCTGCCGCGAATTGTTCCGAAAGAAGAGAAAGGAACCGATATGTTCATTATCAGACCGTACGAAAAAAGCGACTACCCTTCGATCATGGCTTACGATTTGCCGCAAGAACAAGCGATCTACACATCTATGCCAGTCGATGTGATCGAAGCATCTCAAAACAATCCTGGTCATAAGACCTATGTGGTTCTCGACCAAGGCCAGCTAATCGGCTGTTTTTCCTTATTCACACCACACACAGGCAATCCCTACACACCAAATGACCGAGCGATTATTTTCAAATCATTTTCGATCGATTCCCGCCATCAAAAGAAAGGCTACGCCTTGCGAGTATTCCATGGCTTGGCTGACATCGCGCGAGAGCATTACCCGGAGCGAGATGAAATCGTGTTGACGGTGCATCATACGAATACTCCGGCGATTCAGCTGTATAAGAAGGCGGGGCTAATCGATCAAGGATGGAGATTTGCGGGCGAGTATGGCGAGGAACTGATTTTTCATCTGGATTTGACAGCTTCAATATGAGTTGTTAAAATGAATGACAGTCAGTCATTGGTGGCCGTTCGGTAAAAGGAGGGAAGCGACTTGGCAATCAGCAAAGACGATAAATATTCCAAGATCCTCAACGCAGCTATCGAAATCATTTCGGAAAAAGGACTGGATAAGACGTCTATATCCGATATCGTGAAAAAAGCAGGGATTGCGCAAGGGACGTTTTACTTGTACTTCCCATCCAAAATGGCGCTGGTCCCAGCAATTGCGGATAATCTGCTGTCGATTACATTCCAGCGGATCAATGATAAGCTGCTGGGAAAAAGTGATATCGAGAGCGTTCTCGAAGTGTTGGTCGATGAGACTTTTTCCTTTACGGATGAATACAGGGATGTCATCATCCTTTGCTATTCCGGATTTGCCCTTGATAATTCATTGGAGACATGGGGAACGATCTACAAGCCTTTTTATGAGTGGATGGAAGGCGTCCTCATAAAAGCGATCAATGATAACGCCATCTTGAAAGATATTGATGTGAGATGGACGGCCAAAATCATTATTACGCTTATCGAAAATACAGCGGAACGCTATTACAGCAGCGACCAGAAGAATGTAGCACCAGATGAATATAAAGCGGAAATCCTTCGTTTTTGCAAAAGAGCATTAGGTGTCCAATAAAGAAGTATTGGAGCATATCCAATTCTTTTTTATTTGGCAGGAAATGACTGACGTTCATTCATTTTCATGCAACAAGAACTACGAAGAGGTGATTACCATGGCATGGTTTTACTTAATCATTGGCGGAATGATCGAAATTGCTTGGGCATTGGGACTGAAGTTCTCGGATGGGTTCACGAAGCCTGTCGTGAGTGTGGTCACGGTTCTATTGATCATTACCAGCTTCTACTTTTTTGCTCAGGCAATGAAGCGGATTCCAGTTGGAACTGCGTATGCGATCTTCACGGGGATTGGTGCAGCGGGAACGGCCGTTGTTGGATTTATGTTCTTGGGTGAGGATGTATCTTTTTTGAAAATCTTTTTTATCCTGTTGCTGCTCACGTGCATTATCGGATTGAAGCTGTCGAGCAAGCCGGAAGAAGAGAACGCATAACAACTTGGAGGTGGACAGTATGGCATGGGCGATGTTGATTATCGCAGGTTTCGCAGAAATTGGCGGGGTGATTTCATTAAAGCTGACTGAAGGATTTACAAAATGGAAGCCTACGGTTGCCTGTTTGATCTTTGCAAGTATTAGCTTTTATTTGCTCTCGACTGCTGTACAGACGCTCCCGGTCGGAACAGCTTATGCCGTATGGACGGGCATTGGGTCAGCAGGAAGCGTGCTGGTAGGGATGTTGTTTTTCAAAGAGTCGAGGGACAGGATGCGGATTCTGTTCATTACAGGGATTGTCATCAGTATTGTTGGTTTGAAGTTCATCGCTTAATGATAGCGAAAAGCCTCTTTCTGGCAGCGTATGCTGTAAGAAGGGGGCTTTTCGCTAGGTTTTCACTGGTTCGCCTGTATGCCAAATCGGGTAAACAATTGCCAGATCAGCTCTCGTCTGCTGGACACCCCGGTTTTTACGAAGATGGACTTCAAATGATCCTGAACCGTATAAGCGGAGATGTGCAGTGTGCGTGCGAGCTCCTTCGTGGAAGCGCCGCGGACAATCTGGTCGAGTATTTGCTTCTCCCGCACTGACAATCCATACGCTTCGGCGATGAGAGGCAGCATGTCAGTAGGTTTTGCGGGACCGAACAATACAGCCAAGTGGACCGTGCTGCTTTGGCTGTTCATGGGGCTTGCCTGAATCGTCATGTAAGGGCCATCTGGCATGCGAATGCAGACTTTTGCCATGGATGTCGTGTGAACCGATTCTGCCAGCTGGGAGAGTGCCCGCGAGCAAACCGCTCGCACTGGCCGGGGCAAGGTATCGCGATCAATCGACTCCCATTGGCGCAGCAGGGTCAGCCATTTTTCTGCTGTGGGATTGGCAGCGAGCAGGGTGAACTGATCCGACAGCATCAATATCCCCATCTCTTCTTCTATCCACGTATTCTCCTCAGCGGGTAAGGACAGACTCGTTTTTCGCAACTGATACGCAATCAGCGGAGCCAAAGCCAAAATACATTCACGCTCCTGCTCAGAAAAAAAGGGACGCCCCTGCGAACGAAACAGCGTCAAATAGCCCCAGCATGCACCGTCATACTTGAGGGCAGCACGCATTTCATCATGAAACCCGGCGGGGAGCAGAACATTGCGATAGCGGTCACTGCGTTCAAGCTGGCCCTCGGTCGCTTGGCTCAACGTCGCGACAGGCTCAGCCGCTTTGCACAAATCATCATACCGGTTGAAGTCCTCGCGCAAGTATTCATGCTCAAAAATGCCATGATGAATGGCTTCCACCCCGTCTTCTGTAATGGCTCCGGTGGACAAAAGTGTTTGCGGATCAACGGCGGTACAGCAGGCCCCGTCAAAAGGGACGAATTCTCGCAACAACTGCAAGAGCGCTGTCCGATAGTCTTGTGAGGAGTGAGAAAAGCGTTCAGCCAGTGCCATCACTTTTCGTTTGCTCGCTTCCTGATTTGTGTTCATCTGCATTCTCCTGTACGTCTATTGGCAAAAGGAAAATCCCAGCTTTGTGGGATGGTGCTCTCCTCGATCCTCTCTATAATTGAGAATGATTCTTAGTATAAATTTACAAGATACGCGAGGAGTTGGAAAGACCGTATGAGCCAGCAGCAGCGCTTTTTCATGATGATCGCGATTTGTCTGGGTGCATTCTTGTCACATTTTACGGCGGGGATTGTCAATGTTTCGCTTCCTCAGTTCACATACATTTTTCAGGCGGAGCTGGCGATCGCACAATGGATTACAACGGGTTATTTGCTTGTCATTGCGTCTCTTCTTCCTTTCATGGGCAAGCTGGGAGATCGATACGGGCATCGTGTGCTGCACAATTACGGCTTCCTGCTGTTCACGGTAAGCTCTGTCTTGGTGGCGTTTTCGACGACGATCACGATGCTGCTCATGCTTCGAATCGTGCAAGCCATCGGAGCGGCTATGTTCCAGGCTACCAATATCGCCCTCATTGCTATTTTGCTCCCAAAAGAAATGCGGGGAAGGGCAATGGGGATCATGAGTACAGCTGTTGCGCTTGGCGGCATGACCGGGCCGATTGCAGGTGGGATGATCGCGTCGTGGTTGAGCTGGGAGTGGCTGTTTCTGATTCATGTTCCTGTCGCCATCTTGGCTACGGGGCTGGCTTTTCGTTACATTCCTTCCCACGAGCAGACGAAGAAGGCCCGTTCACTTGATCTCGTTGGGGCAGGTCTGTTCATGCTGCTGGTCAGCTCAGTCATTATCGCGATCTCCAATGGAAACGGGTGGGGCTGGGCTTCAGAAGGGATGCTCATTCTTTTTGGGGGTGTACTCGTCTTAGCATGGGCGTTCGTCTGGTGGGAACGGCGACAGTCAGTGCCGTTTCTGCCCGTGGCGGTCTTTCGCTTATCAGCTGTGTCCAGTGGACTGTTTATTAGCTTCACTTCGTTTGTGCTCGCTAATCTCGTACTGGTTGTCCTGCCGTTCTACTTGCTTGATCAAGTACATGAATCCCCTTTGACGGCAGGGTATATGATGACTGCTTACCCACTGCTGCTGGCGCTGACGGGTCCTTTTAGTGGCTGGGCTTCAGACCGCTATCGAGCACGGCCGCTCATTTTTGCAGGTCTCGGTGCCATGGGGGCAGGGATGACCGTCTTGGCGATCTGGCTAGAGGCATTATCTGCGGTGGAAATCATCGCGGTACTGGCTTTGGTAGGAGCAGGTATGGGGCTGATTGCTTCGCCCAACAACAGCTACATCATGCGCCACGTTCCGATAGAGCATGCGGGCGCGATCGGAGGCATGATCGCCTTGACGAGGAATGCAGGGATGGTGGTCGGCGCAGCGTTGGGACTGGGCATGATGAACGGCGAATCGAGTCAAGCTGTGCAGCCGACGATCGATGCGTATCGTGCGGTTTTTGAAGCAGGAGGACTGATCTGCCTGAGCGGTTTGTTGGTCTGGTGGTATGCAGGACGTCTGGAGCGGCAGAAAAAGAGGGGCACAGAGGTGGAGAAGGCATGAGCAAGGATCGAATTGTGGTCGTCGGAGGGTACGGTCATGTAGGGGCAATCATATGCAAGAATTTGGGTAACGCATATCCGGGGCGGGTGTATGCAGCCGGACGAAGCTTGGAGAAGGCTGAAGCATTTTGCCGAGAAGCAGATGGGAAGGTGCTCCCGCTGCAACTCGATATTCACAAGCCGTTGGACCAAAGCAAGCTGGAAAAAGTAAAACTGGTGGTCATGTGTCTGGATCAGACGGATACGGCGTTTGTGGAAGGGTGTGTGCGGAATGGAACGCATTATCTCGATATTTCGGCGAATGGCCATTTTTTGACGCAAATCGAACAATGGGGGAGACAAACTGAAACGAAGGACATGGGAACCGCCGTGCTCAGTGTAGGACTGGCACCAGGACTGACCAACCTGCTCGCAGGGGAAGCTCATCGCTTGCTGGATCAGGTGAATGAGCTGGACATATTCGTTATGCTTGGTCTCGGTGATCGACACGGGAAGGCCGCGATTGAATGGACTGTCGATAACTTGTGCACGAGCTACGAGGTGATGAATAAGCATCAGCCTATGACTGTAGAGAGCATGACAGAGGGCAAGCTCGTTGATTTTGGACCTGAGTTGGGGAAAAAGCACGCATATCGATTTCCGTTTTCCGATCAGCAGACATTGGCGCGCACTTTGGGTGTCCCCACGGTATCAACGCGACTTTGTTTTGATCTGGATGGGATCACGAGGGTAGTGGCGGCCCTTCGGAGCATAGGAATTTGTCGATTACTCCATCAGCCAAAAGTACGGGAAGCCACGATTGAAGCGTTTGGGCGTTGGAAAATGGGGGATGATCGGTTTGCCATCAAGGTACAAGCACGGGGAAAACGGGGAACTAGCGAGACGACAGTTGAGTGTCTGCTTTACGGGCGCGATCAGTCCAACATGACCGCAATGGTGGCGGCTGCTGTAGCAAAATCGCTGTATGAAGAGGCGTTTCCTTCAGGAGTCCACCACATAGAACAACTGTTTTCATTTGAAAAAATGAGATTTTGGCTGGAGCAGGAAGCATCACTGACCATTTTTGTCAGGGTAGCCGGTCTATGATAGAGCTATCGACGAACCAAAGAGGGGGCTTTATCATGACGCACTATGCCAAAAACATGTACGACTTTCACGCGTGGGCGAATCAAACGTTAATCAATCGCTTGAAGGAACTTCCGGAAGGTGTTTACGAGCAGGAGGTCCAAAGCGTTTTCCCGACAGTAGCAAAAGTGATGGAGCATATTTATATGGTGGACCAAGGCTGGATTCTCATATTGCAGGGGATGGACATGCAAGCGGCGCTGAATGAGGCATGGCAGCGGGAAAAGGAATTAACGGGAAAAAGTCTGGAGGAAGTAGAGCGGAAGTATGCCGAGCTGGTTGAGCAATTCAGAGCTGTTCTCAGCCAAGAAGAAGATTTGGAACGGCGCATTGTCCTTGATAATCCGTACACGAGCGTACGCGATACGAGCTTGGCAGAAATCATCATGCAAGTGGTCAATCACGGAACGTATCATCGTGGAAACATAACGGCGATGCTGCGCCAAATGGGGCATCCTTCTGTCATGACAGATTATGCTCTATACTGGTACGCCAACTGACAAATCCCTCAGGCTGGAAGAGATTTCATTCTTCTGGCCTTGGGCTGTTGACAAGGAAGAATTTTAGTCCTATAATTATCTTAAATTCAAGATATTCATTTTTGTAACATCGTCATCCTACTTCCCCAAGCAGGAACATTTTTAAAAGCTATTATCTTTAATTTAAGATATTGAAAAATGAATGAGATAGAAAAAATCGAGGAGGAAGTCCCATGAGTGATTTCACTACCCTTGTCAAAAACAGAAGATCGGCAAACAAGTTTCTAACGGATGTAACGATAACACCTGCTGAGATCGATGAAATCATGTCGCTGGTCAAATTCGCGCCATCTGCATTCAACCTGCAGCATGCCCATTATGTAGTTGTCACCGATCCAGAAGCCAAGGAGCGAGTATATGAAGCGGCATATAGACAATATAAGGTGAAAACCGCTTCGGCAGTGGTGCTGGTGTTTGGAGACAAGGACGCGTACCAAAGCGTTGAGCGCATCAATGAAGGTCTGCTTCATTTAGGAATCATGGATCAACGCGAGTACGACCACAACAATGCTGCTGTCAAAACGATGTACGAGTCTGGAGGAGAGCAGTTCAAGCGAGATGAAGCGATCCGCAATGCGAATTTGTCCGCAATGCTGTTCATGCTCGCTGCAAAAGATAAAGGCTGGGATACTTGCCCGATGATCGGATTCGATCCAGCAGCCATCCAAGAGATAGCAAAGGTTCCGGACAGCTTTGTGCCAGCTTTGATGATCACGATTGGAAAAGAAGATACATCCAGTCAGCGTGTCAGAGGGTATCGCAAGCCCGTTGGAGAGTTCGTGAGCTACAACACATTCCAAGCAAGTAAATAAATTTGAGGAGGCTATTCAAAATGACACAACAAACGGCAGGAATTCACCATATCACGGCTTTTGTCACAAGCGCCCAAAATAACGTTGATTTTTATGCAGGGTTTCTCGGATTGCGCATGGTGAAAAAAACGATCAACTTCGATGCGCCAGATGTGTATCATCTGTACTTCGGGAATGAGGTCGGCAGTCCAGGTACCGCGATCACCTTTTTCCCGTGGGAATCTGGCCGCCGCGGACGCGTTGGCGGTGGGCAGGTTGGCTATACGACTTTCTTGATTCCGGTGGGGGCGTTTTCCTTCTGGGAGGATCGACTGAAAAAATTCGGGATCGAGTACCGCCGCGTGGAGCGTTTTAACGAAACGTATCTGCAATTTACGGACAGAGACGGCTTGCAGCTGGAGATCGTGGAACGTGAAGGCGGTCCAGCGAGCAAATGGTCCTTTGGCGGAGTGCCAGTTGATAAGGCGATCAAAGGTTTCGGCGGAGCGATCTTGTACAGCATGGCTCCAGCGCATACCATGGATGTTCTCGAGAGACTGATGGGACTGACCAGAGTTGGCGAAGAAAACGGCCTTGTCCGGTTCCAGGCTCACGGCGATTTGGGCAATGTCATTGACGTGAATGCTGAGCCGATACCAAGAGGAGTAGGTGGAGCAGGTACGATCCACCATATTGCATGGCGTGCTATAGATGATCAGGATCACCAACTGTGGCAGCAGCGCGCGGCCGAGTCCGGTCTCCATCCGACAGATATTATTGACCGTCAATATTTCAACGCCATTTACTTCCGCGAGCCGGGCGAGATTTTGTTTGAGATTGCGACTGATCCTCCGGGCTTTGAACGAGATGAGCCATTTGATACATTGGGTGAAAAACTGATGCTCCCTGAGTGGTATGAGCCACGTCGCGCCCAGATTGAGCAAGGCTTGCCGCCGATTACAGTCAGAGTGTTGGAGGAAGATAAATAATGAATCTGAAGCACATTTTTCGAAAAGGAACCGATTCAGAAGCACCAACCCTGTTGCTGCTTCACGGAACAGGCGGAGATGAGAACAACCTCTTGCCATTGGCCAATCGCATTTATCCAGGCGCTTCTGTTCTGAGCGTCCGTGGGAATGTTCTCGAAAACGGCATGCCGCGATTCTTCCGCCGCCTAGCTGAGGGAGTTTTTGACGAAGAGGATTTGGTCTACCGCACGCAGGAGCTGCATGAGTTTTTGGATCAGGCGGCGTTGACGTATCAGATCGAGCGAGACAATATCGTGGCAGTCGGCTATTCGAACGGGGCGAATATCGCAGGTAGTCTCCTGTTCCATTACCCGAATCCGCTAAAAGGGGCGATTCTTTACCACCCAATGGTTCCACGCCGTGGGATCGCTCTGCCTGATATGTCAGCCATTCCGGTGTTCATCGGAGCGGGCACGAATGATCCGATCTGTACTGCACAAGAGACCGAGGAGCTGAACCGACTACTGACAGAGGCAGGTGCTGACGTGACCGTGCATTGGGATTCGTATGGTCATCAGCTGACGGTGAAGGAAGTAGAGGCTTCGGCTGCGTGGTTTACAGAGAGATTTCGTAACTAATTGTTGAGTAACCGATGTGTAGCTCAAGTCCCAATCGCCTGCGTCTGGGGGCGGGAGCGATGGGTAGCGTCGCAAAGTCCCCGACCAAAGGCAGTCCGTAGGAACGATAGTCACACTGTGAGTGTCAAGGGATCTTGCTATGTCGAATGTATCGTTAGTATAATTACAAAAATTAAGGAAGAAGAGAAAGGTAAATATTCACATACACCAAAGCTTTCTGTAAAATACAGGAAGATTTGGTGTTTCTTTTGTTATTGCTAAGATGGATATGCACAATAATGAAGAAGGACGATACAAAGCAGCACAAGAGGGGATAGACAGTGATAGCAGTCGTTCTGACGTTAAAATTGCGATTGATGAGTTATACAAAAGCGGAAAGCTTAAAAAAATAAATAAACCGAACATAAAAAAAGAGAGTACCTGGACACTAGAAAGATTTACAGGTAAAGAAGAGGATTATGCAGATCAAGATCTTCCCCCTATTACGTAAGAAAAAAGAGAATCAGGAATAATCATTCCTGATTCTCCTTTTTGAAAGAAGGTGATATTTATGAAGAATAAATTAACCGTGTCTTTGGCTGCAACAGCAATAGTTGTGGTGCTAGTATTTGGATTTTTATATGTGGGGACTGGAAACGATTACTATAGAATTTCTGATGGAGCATCCTCAGAACAGATAGAAGCTTTAAAGAGTAATAAAATAGATTATTTGATCAAAGAAGATGGGGCTTTATGGATAAGAAGAAGTGATGAATTGAAAGTAGCACAATGCTGTACATAGTATGTTGAGTAACCAACTCTGAAGCAGCTGGAATATCTCCGAAAAAACACTCAAGAGCGGCGGGCCCATGTCTGCCGCTTTTTTGTGTGCGCAAACGGTTGTTTTTCCGGGAAAAGAGCATGCTTCCCGCAGATTTAATCAAATGTGTAAGAGTCTTCAAGAGCCAGCCGTATTCGTTCATCTCTTGTTCATATTGCTTCTTTACTATTGATTCCACGTTGATAGGTGCAAGCCATTGACGATTTGCAGGATGGTATACAAGTAAGTATCATTCAAAATAATGAAGCAGGAGAACCAGAGGGCGGAGTAACAAGGGGGCCAGCTTGATGAAACTGACGATTCTGATTGCAGATGACGATCCACATGTACGTGAGCTATTGCGATTTTACTTAGCAAAAGAGGGATATAACGTCTTGGCTTGTGTGGACGGAAATGAGGCTTCGCAGCTGTTGGAACAGGAATCAGTCCAGCTCGCCATCGTGGATGTGATGATGCCAGGCAAAAACGGCTGGGAGTTGTGCCGGGAGATACGGGAATTTTACGACATCCCTGTTATCATGCTAACGGCAAAGGGAGAGGTACGAGATAAGGAAAAAGGTTTTTTGGCGGGGACGGATGATTATTTGACCAAGCCATTTGAGCCTACCGAGTTGCTGTACCGCATCAAGGCCTTGCTGCGTCGCTATCAGATGGTCAGCAAACAGATCATCGTCATGAATGATACCGTCATCGATCGCATCAGCCATGTCGTGAAGGTGAAAGAAGAATTGATTCATTTACCGTTAAAGGAATTTGAACTGCTTGCCCAGCTTGCCAGTTTTCCCGATCGGATCTTTACCCGGGATCAACTGTTGGAGCTCGTGTGGGGTAGCGATACGGAGAGCGATAGTCGTACGATCGATGTGCATATTAAGCGGCTGCGAGAGAAATTTACGGAGAAAACAAATGACTTTGTCATTTCTACCGTTCGCGGCTTAGGCTACAAGCTGGAGGTACGAGGCACGTGAAATCTCTTTACATCCGGGTCGTTCTTACCTTCGTCGCAATTGCACTGATCAGCGGCACGCTGGGATTTTTGTTGGCAAATGAGTATTATCAACGAAATCTGCGTGCTTACAATGAACAAAAAATTACGAGCATCGGACAGCAAATGATCGATTTGTACGAGCATAAATCCACACTCGACCTGCCCACCTATATGACCCATGTTGCCAATTTGAATTTTCAGCTGCATCTTGTGGATGAGAATGGCGCAGTAAGCCAATTCGGAGCACCTTTCCGCGATCAGCAGATAGAGCCAGCCATCGTTCAAAAAGTGTTGGCAGGTGAGACCTACAGAGGGATCACAGAAGAACAGCATGGCTTGTTTGTGACCGGATTTTTTGAGAATACATTGAAAAACAGCATTGGCTTGCCGCTTACAGCAGAAGGGAAAAAATACGCCCTGTTTGTGCGGCCAAATATTGAGCAGCAGTTTGGCGAAGTGCATATCATGTTTGCCTTGCTGCTGGCAGCGATGTTTGTACTTAGCTTGATCCTGATCTTGATATTTACCCGTTATTTGGTGAAGCCGATCGAGAAACTGAGCCATGCGACCAAAAAGCTGGCAGAAGGGCAGTACGATATCCACCTGGACATCGCTCGACGGGACGAAATCGGCGATTTGGCCATGAATTTTTCCAGGATGACAGAGTCAATCAAACAACTGGACGAGATGCGCCAAGAGTTTGTCTCCAATGTCTCTCATGAAATCCAGTCGCCATTGACATCGATCCAAGGCTTTTCTCAAGCCATCCGCAGCGGCGGTGTGACAAGCGAACAGCGGGAGACGTACTTGACCATCATCGAAGAGGAGAGCAGACGGCTGTCTTCCTTGAGCAAGCAGCTGTTGACGCTCGCTTCTCTGGACAAAGAGACAGGTCTGTACGAACCGACACGTTTTCGTCTGGATGAGCAAATCAGGCAAGTCCTCTTAGTTTTGGAGCATCAGTGGCAACAAAAAAAACTCGCGATGGAGCTGACTTTACCGGAGACCTTTATCGTGGGTGACAAGCAGCTGCTCAATCAGGTATGGATGAACCTGCTTTCGAACAGTATCAAATTCACCCCGAGGTCTGGCTCTATTTACATTGCGATACAAAAGGATACGCGAATCGTCGTGACCATTCGGGATACGGGGATCGGCATGTCAGAAGAAGAGCAGGAGTATGTCTTTGACCGTTTTTACAAAGGAGACAAGTCACGCAATCGAGAAGCGACGGGAAGCGGTCTCGGTCTTTCTATCGTGCAAAAAATTTTGCAGGTCGCAAAAGGCAGCATTCACATTCAAAGCCGTATAGGTGAAGGGACAACGGTCACGGTCAGCCTACCGACGGGTGAACGTGAAGCAAAGGAGTGACTTCCATGAATATCGGCGATCAGGCAGCGGTTTACCCGGAAAACGAGTGTAAACCGCCATGGTTAATCAAATGTTTAAAATGCGGGAGTAACAAAAAAGCCCGAGCATCAGGTAGCTCGGACAATGGTTTTCTGTTCTTTGGCGTGTTCAATCCCCGCAGATATGAGATGGCGTACATGGTCATCATCCAACGAGTAAAAAACAAGCTTTCCTTCTTTGCGATACTTAGCCAGTCCCATGTTGCGCAGAAGCCGCAAATGGTGGGAGGTATTAGCGATCGAGCTTCCGATGATAGCAGCCACATCACAGACACAGAGCTCGTCTTCCATCGAGAGGATGTGAATGATTTTGGCGCGGGTGTCATCGGCCAACGCCTTGAAGATTTTTGCTACCCCTTCTGATTCTGTGGCGAACGGTTTTAACCGATTTACTTTTTCCTCATCAAAACATTGGATTTCACAGATGTCATCCACTGTAACCATCACCTCATGCTCTACAATGTCCTACTATTATAGACATTCGTGGAGAAAGTGAAAAGGAAAAACGACATTTTCATGGCAGTGTAGTGTCCCTCTCTGTTTTCGTGTAAGATGAACATGATCCAAGAAATGGGGAGAGAATACCATGAGTGCGCAACCAAAGTGCCCGAAGTGCCGTTCTGCGAAAATCGATTTGACGGAATCGATCAATAAGCCATTATACATAACCATATATGCAGCGGTATTGGCAGTGCTTGCCTTTATCGGCATTTCGGTGAAAGGGACTCCTGTCATCTTTTTGTTCCTCGGGCTGTCAGGTGCCTTTATCCTGTTTGCCGTTCGTCTTGCCTTAGAAAAGCGTAAAGTAATCAAGTGCATCTGTCTGGACTGTGGGGAGCGTTGGCAGACCACCCCAACACCAGTAGAAGCCCGTACCAAGTAACAAGACTCCTAGAAATAGGGGTCTTGTTCTTTATTCTCGATCTGTAAAAAAATGGGTGAAATATTCAAATCAATTCTTGAACGTACCAGAAGGATACGATAATATAATAATTAAATATTTGTTTGAATGTTTGTGGATTGATTTCATTCGAAGCTGGGCAAAATAGATGCTTGGAAAAAGGTGAGAACAGATGGCAGAAGAACGAAAAAAAGATGAGTGTTGCAGTGGGCATCAATGCGGCAGTGAGCATAAACATGCTGGTAAAAATCTCACGGTTCTCGAGTCTGCGGCTGCGGCAACAGAAAGCGCAGGCATTCTTTCTTCACAGGCTGTTGTCTATCGCGTGACAGGTATGGATTGCAGTTCGTGCGCCAAATCGCTGGAAAAGCATATGCAGACGTTGTCAGCAGTAAAAGAGGTAAACGTGAACTTTTCCACGGGTAAAATGCAGCTCGTCGCAGATGGGCTGGGTGCCGATGTGGTGATCAAAGAAGTCGCCAAGGCCGGGTACAGTGCCATGCTGCTTACGAGACGTACCGCCAAAGCAATACCGAAAACGGATCAAGCAGGGACGGTACTGACGACGATTTCCGGTGTGTTGTTGGCTCTCGGTTTTCTAGGTTCCTTGTCGCCAAGCGTATCTCCACTCGTCGTGACTGTGCTCTATGCGTTGTCGATCATAAGTGGCGGCTACCGACCTGCGCGCAGTGCTTTTTACGCGATGAAAAGCGGTTCACTGGATATGAACGTATTGATGTCTGTTGCGGCTATAGGAGCAGCCTTAATCGGTGAGTGGCTGGAGGGCGCGACGGTCGTCTGGCTCTTTTCCATCGGAAACTTGCTGCAGACCAAGTCGATTGAAAAAACGCGTGACTCCATACGCAATCTGATGGATTTGGCTCCGCCCGAGGCATGGGTCAAGGTAGGGGAGTCTCTTACCCGCAAGCCAGTTGAGGACATCGCTGTCGGCCAAGTCATCGTAGTGAAGCCGGGAGAGAAAATCCCGCTGGATGGTGTGATTGTACACGGGACATCGAGCGTCAATCAGGCTCCGATTACAGGTGAGTCGATTCCCGTAGATAAGCTGGTCGGCGACAGTGTTTTTGCAGGGAGTGTCAACGAAAGCGGCGCGGTGGAGATCCAGGTAACAAAGCTGGTGGAGGATACGGCGATTGCCAGAATCATTCATCTCGTGGAGGAAGCGCAGGAGAAAAAAGCGCCTACTCAGGCGTTCGTCGACAAATTCGCTGCGATCTACACGCCAATCGTGCTCGTGCTTGCTTTGTTCGTGATCGTATTCCCGCCATTACTCGGACTCGGTACTTGGGGAGAATGGTTTTACAGAGGTCTTGAGCTGCTGGTTGTTGCTTGCCCGTGCGCACTGGTTATTTCCACGCCAGTTGCGATTGTGTCCGCGATTGGAAATGCCGCGAGAAACGGCGTTTTGATCAAGGGCGGTACGTTTTTGGAAAAGGCAGGAGCTATCACCGCAATTGCCTTCGATAAAACAGGCACATTGACGGAAGGAAAACCACAGGTTGCAGCTGTTATCGAGATGGAGGGAAGCGAAGACGAAGTAGTGTCGATCGCCAGAACGATTGAAGAGCGTTCTTCCCATCCGATTGCACAAGCGATCCTGACCTATGCGAAACAAAAGCAGGTTGCTTCCCAGAGTGGGCAAAATTTCAAGGCGATCGTCGGAAAAGGGGCGAGCGCTGTCATCGGAGCCGAAACATTTTATGCAGGGAAGCCCGCCCTGTTTCAAGAGCTGGGAGTCGATCTCTCGGCATGGCAAACGAAAATCGAGTCGTTGCAGAGCGAGGGACATACACTGGTAGTTATCGGTACGGCAACGAAATTGATCGGGATGATTGCCGTTGCCGACACCATTCGAGCGATTACAGTTAGTGCCATTGGCAAGCTCAAGGCCGCAGGAATCGAAGACATCGTGATGCTGACTGGTGACAATGCGGGTACGGCGAAAAAGGTAGCGAGTCAGACTGGTGTGAACCGTTATTTTGCAGAGCTGCTGCCACAAGATAAGGTTGAGGCAGTCAAGCGACTGCAGCAAGAAGGCAAGGTCGTCGCCATGGTGGGGGACGGAATCAACGATGCGCCTGCTCTCGCATCAGCTGATTTGGGGATTGCCATGGGTGGAGCTGGCACCGATACGGCAATGGAAACCGCGGATATCGTACTGATGGCTGACAATCTCGAAAAGCTGCCGCACACGATGAAGGTCAGCAGAAAAGCACTCACGATTATCAAGCAAAACATCTGGTTTTCGATCATCGTAAAGCTGGTTGCACTCGTGCTGATATTCCCAGGCTATCTAACCTTGTGGCTGGCGGTGCTCAGCGACACGGGAGCCGCCTTGCTGGTCATCTTAAACAGCATGAGACTCTTGCGAATGAAGGACTAAATAATAAAGGGAGATGAGCTGTCAAAGCTCTCTCCCTTTTCTTGTGTATAGGTTTACACCAAGACGCCGCCGCCGTATCTTTCGAATTCTTTTTGTGTGCAAGCGACAAAGTGACCGCGCTCAATTTCACGCAAGACGCGTTCTTCCCCTTGATCTCGCAAATATTCCTGATCATCGAAAACGATGCGCTTACGGTTGCGCTCATAATCAGGGTCTGGCAATGGAATTGCCGAGAGCAACGATTTGGTGTACGGATGAATCGGATTCTCGTACAGGCGATTACTTTCTGCCAGCTCTACAATACGTCCGCGGTACATGACACCAATACGGTCACTGATGTACTTAACCATGGACAGGTCATGGGCGATGAACAGATAGGTCAGGCCTTTTTCTTTTTGCAGGCGCTTGAGCAGGTTAATGACTTGCGCCTGAATGGATACGTCGAGGGCAGAGATCGGTTCATCGGCAATGATGAATTCCGGATCAACAGCCAATGCCCGTGCAATCCCGATCCGTTGGCGCTGTCCGCCGCTGAACTCATGCGGGTAACGGTTTGCGTGCTCGCGGTTGAGGCCAACGGTTTCCAACAGCTCGTGTACCTTGGCGATGCGTGCTTCCTTGGTCGCCAGACGATGAATGTCCAGACCTTCCGCAATAATATCGGATACGGTCAGACGTGGATTCAACGATGAGTACGGGTCTTGGAAAATCATCTGGATTTTGCGGTTGAGCCATTTCTTTTCTTCGAGTGTTTTCTTTCCGTGTACACTTTGTCCATTGAACAAGACTTCTCCGCCAGTTGCATCGTACAGGCGAAGGATGGTTCGTCCTGTGGTGGATTTACCGCAACCCGATTCACCTACAAGACCGAAGATTTCCCCTTTGTAGATGTCAAAGGTGATACCATCTACAGCTTTCAGCGTATGACCATTCCCGAGGTCAAAATGCTGTTTCAAATCTTTGACTTCAACCAGCTTTTCACGGTTCTCGTAGTTGAACATTTTTTTGGTGCTTACTGGAGCATCAACGGCAGCATCATCAGAATTCACCTTTCTTCTCACAGCGGAAGCAGGTGGCTTGATGTCCGGTGCCATTTCATGCAAGAGCCATGTTGCCGCATAGTGCGTGTCGGAGATTTTGAACATCGGTGGTTCATATTCCAGATCGACCTTCAACGCAAATGGGTTACGAGCCGCGAATGCATCACCTACAGGTGGCTTGAACATGTCAGGCGGCGAACCAGGAATGGACATCAGCTCGTCATCGCTGGCATCGAGGCTAGGCATGGAACCTAATAGACCCCATGTGTAAGGATGCTTAGGATCGTAGAAAATTTCATCGACTTTACCGATTTCCACAATTTTACCTGCATACATAACCGCTACACGGTCTGCCATGTTGGCTACGACACCGAGGTCATGTGTAATAAAGATGATCGAGGTACCCATCTTCTTTTGCAGTTCCTTCAGCAGCTCCAAAATCTGCGCTTGAATCGATACGTCCAGAGCAGTTGTCGGCTCATCGGCGATGATAATTTTTGGATTGCAGGCCAGTGCGATGGCAATGACAATCCGTTGGCGCATCCCACCAGAAAACTGGTGCGGGTACTGATCGACACGTTCTTTGGCAAATGGAATCCCTACCATTTCCAACAGTTCAATAGCACGGGTGCGCGCTTCTGCACGGTTCAGCTTTTGGTGCTTGATGAAGCTCTCCATGATTTGGTTCCCGATAGTCATCGTGGGATTCAAGGAAGTCATCGGGTCTTGGAAGATCATCGAGATATCGCGACCGCGAACATCCTGCATTTCTTTTTCGGAAAGCGTAACCAAATCTCTTCCTTCAAAAAGAACTTGTCCTTTTGGAATGCGTCCAGGAGGAGAAGGAATGAGGCGCATAAGTGCTTGGGAGGTGACGGATTTACCGGAACCTGATTCACCAACAATCGCCAGTGTTTCACCTTTTTCCAGATCGAAGGAGACGCCCCGTACTGCTTTGACTTCACCTGCATACGTATCGAATGACACATGCAAATCTTTTACTTCTAACACTTTTCCCATATCATCATCCCTTTCGAGCATGCTTTGTCGTGATTAACCCTCCATGTATATCTAACAATCTCTCTAGTAGGAATTTTTGCGAAAATGAAAATCATTATCATCATTATACTATATTCATTAACTGTTGTTAAAAAATTTTTTTGGGAACTGACTTCGACAACCGTTTTACTATCGTTGCCATATGATAGCGGAGACATGCAGGCTGTGAGGGGAGAGACAAAGGAGAATAGTCGCAAACTGTGGAAATGATTAGAAGAAAAGTTTTCAATCCAAGGGGAGCGAATCCGTACATGTCCAAAGCTGATAATATGCTCTCTATTTTGTGGCTGTTGAAGACCGGCAAGCGAATGACAGCCAAGCAATTGGCAGAGATTCTCGAGATCAATATTCGCACCGTTTATCGCTATATTGATTCACTGTGCGCGAGCGGTGTACCCATCATTTCCGATGCCGGACACAATGGTGGCTATAGTTTACTTCAGCATTTCAATGAAGCTCCGTTGTTTTTCGACATCAACGAGCAAAAAGCCCTGATTCATGCAGCGGCTTTTGCCCAAGAGGCCGGTTATCCCTTCGGAGCAGATTTACACCGGGCTATTTCCAAGTTAAAACGTTACACAAATGAAGAGCAGCGTGACGCGATTGACCGACATAGTATCGGCTTCGAGGTGATCCAGCCTCCTGTTGATCCTTCTCTCGAATCTACCCTACAGGAACTGGAGCTGTCTGTTGCCAATGGGTACACTCTGTCGATCGAGTATCAGAAAGCCTACCAGACAACGAGACAGAGGCGTCATATCGATCCATACGGGCTCGTTTATTGGAAAGGGAACTGGTATATCGTTGCCTATTGTCATCTCCGCAGTACCATTCGCAGCTTTCGTGCAGATCGTGTCCATGAGATCCAGCGTACAGAAGCCAGCTTTCAACGCCCTCCTGAATTTTCTGCGCGTCATTTTTTTCTCTCGAATTTACTGCCGGAAGCAGATAAGCAGGGCAACACCATTTTGATCAAGGTAAAAGGAAGGCCACAGTCACTCGCTGATTTGTGCGGGCATTGGTATCTCGGACATACCGTGATCGAGCGCAGCAAGGCACAGGTGATCTTCCAAGTAGATGAGCAAATGGCCCATTCGATCCTTCCTCATTATCTTTTGCCATACGGAAAATCCATTCAAGTGGAAGAGCCAGCTTTTGTAAAAGAGCGATTGGCTGCCATCGCTGCCGATTTATTTCAGTTTTATCAGTCGACGTGAATTCACTGACTATTTTTGTCAGTAGAGTTGATTTATATTGAAAGCAAAGAAGAGATGGAAAAAGTGAATGGAGGCAGATTGATTATGAAGCATGAAGCATTGCGTTTGTACGACTATCATGTTTGGGCAAACGAAAAGGTATTCGAGCGGTTGCAGGAGGTACCAGAGGAAGTAAGTGAGCAGGAGGTTCCGAGTGTGTTTCCGACCATCACCCAGACATTGGCTCACATTCTCAAAACGGATTATGTTTGGTTGTTGGCAATGAAGGGGGAGAGCTACGAAGAAGTAGGACCAAAAGTAGCGGTTCTCTTGCAGGATTTAAAAGGGAAGAACGTACACGAGCTGCGAAAACTGTTTGCCGAATCAGCCCAGCAGTTCAGAGATTTCTTCGGGCAAATCTCGATGGAAGACACCGCGCCTTATACGCACCCAGCATTGGGCACGGTTCATGCACGCTATGCCGACATCGTCCAACACGTCGCCAACCACGGAACCTACCACCGAGGCAATATCTCCGCCATGCTCAGACAAATGGGACACGCGGGAGCTTCCTCCGATTACATTTTTTATTTGTTCGAGACTTCTGCGGTAGAGCAATAGATTTTAAAATATGCAACCTAAATCCTGAACGGGAGTATTATAAGCGAAGAAAAGTGAGTGAAGCAATTGAAAGATGCTTTTTCTGTAGATAAGGCATATCATTTTTGACTTAACGAGTAGGACGATATCTACGACCTTTGTACCGAAAAATAAAACCAATTTGGAGCGAGATAACATAACTATAAAGAGAAATAAGAAAAACAAGGGAAGTTCTATCCCTTGTTTTTCTTATTTCTGATCTAGACCTTTTAAAAGATATAACAATCCAATACCTAAAAGTATTCCGCCTATTAATTGATAGGAGAATATGAAATTATCCATCAATCGCAAGTATTCCGTGGTATCGAAGCTATTAAATCCAGAGATATACACGAACGCTGCTTCTCTTCCCATAATTGAACTCTCACGAATGAGATACCAACCAGTAATGCCAAGTATTAAAGCTAGTCCTTTTTGTACAATTTGAGGAATGGACATGTTTTCTCCTTTCCTAATTTCTTATCTTCACGATATAGACATCGTATGCATCACTTTCTGTAGGATAGTATACATTAAAACCGCCATAAGCGGGATGCTTGAATTTATAGACATCTGTATTGTTATACGTTAAAACTTGTCCGTAATGCTTTGCTGGGATATCTACAGGGATACTTATTGTATACGTATGTGTGCTCGTATATTCAAGACCTACTTGAGCTTTGAATACTTTAGGAAAATCGGCAGAAACAGAAGCAGAAGTCTTAGTGCTTCTTTGTTCCGAAAAATCAAATTTAACGCCTTTTACAGGAACGTCACTATGGTTATTTACTTTTTTCTCTTTGAAAAAATGCTGGATATTACCATGATAGCCGGTATAGGTATACCCATACATCAAAGATGCATTTTTTTCTTCACTTAATTGTTGCTGGTTTTCAAGTGTAGTTGCTTTAGAATATTTTTTCTTTTGAAAAATTTCAGCATCCATTTCGCTCTCGAAATAATAAACATTTGCAGTTTGGCCATCTGATGTTTGAACTTTTTCGATTTTATAGGGTTGGGCTGATTTAGCAGAAACTCCACTGCTAAAAACTGATGTTGAAATTAAAGTAGCTACAGCCAAAAACAGCAATCCTTTTTTCATAATTAACACCTCATTTTTCTAATTTATATATATTTTACCATATATTTCTAAATTAATAATTTTATAGAATTTTCAAAAAAAACAGCACTGCTTTATAATACGTGCGGGATTTGAGTGAAAAGGGGGGCTATAGTGCCAATGTGAGTCTTTCTTTCAATTCTCTATCGCTGATGGTCTACTAATGTTTGGATGTCTTTGATTGTGGTAAGAAAAGACAGGCAGGAGAAGCCCCTTTTTACGGTTGTCCTCTAGTTGAGAAACTGATAGGAGAGATAATCGAGTCGGAATGACAGGGTCTCCCCAATACAAATGGTCAAAGAAGAATCCGACCACCATCGGATTCTTCTAATGGGTAATTAGCTTGTGTAGATTTTTTTACTTTGGCCCGCATAATCTACTAACATTCCAGTCTATTGCTGGTTCCAGCAGACTGTAACAGTCCTAAAAACTCCAGCCAGGGGCGGTTCCAAGAGAACAAATCAGTGGGAATACAATCCGTTGTATCAAGGGGTACGCTAAGCGCCGGCGGCAATATCCTGCTTTGCTGTCCTAAACACGCACAGGGGGCTTTTAAGGATTCATCGTCCGAGCAATTCGCCCTTCTAGCCCATTCAAGAACTGACTAATGTTCGGCTTTGCGGCTCCTATGATGCCTTCACCAGGCTTGCCGGGTTCAAAGATCACGTCATTGTTTTTAGCGACCTCGCTCAAGTAATCCTTGACGATCCGTCCTGTTTTCGTAGCCTCATATTTCTTGGCAAAGTTCTGATATTCTTCCTTGACGTCCGGGAGCAGCTTCATTGTTGCTTCGTCAATGGCATCATAACGGTAATCAGACAAGTATGTTTTGAGATAGTCGATATAGAGCGTACGGAGCTTCACTGCACGTGGGCTGCTGCGGTAGTTGACCAAATACTCTTCGACTTCAACCATTCTGGGTCCGAGTTCGGCCCGCGTGATTTGCAACCCGCCGTCCCCCAAATACGGTTTGTCCGTTTCTGTTTCTTGAATGGACAAGTAGTCTTTCCCTTCTTCACCGAGCGAAGCGGCATATTTTTGAAGTGCTTTGTAATCTACTTGCCAGTAAAAAGACATGTCGTTCGTTGCCTTTAAGACGAGTCCGCCCTCTGTTTGATTGAGGAGCCATTGCTTGAAGCTGTCATCGCCTTTTAGCTTGTTGAAATCATATGGGTATTGCAGGGCGTACAGCTTATCCGCATTTCCCGGCTGGGCGAGGAGTGCCTTGAAGTTATCGTTTATCATAGGCAGATGTTTTTCATAGTACTGATCAAGCTCAAAAAATAATTGATCGGCAGTTTTCGTGTCCGTTTTCGCCAGATGATGATCCAAAAAGGCAGTTAGCTCATTCGCTTCCTTGGCTTGCGCAGCTAGTACGGTGAACTGCTTGAGCAAATCATCCGCTGGCTTTTCGCCTTTTGCTGCATCAGCAGGAGACTTCTCTGTGTTTTCAGTTGCAGGTGGGGCAGGGTCTTTTACCGTCAGTTGATCAGAGGCAGAGGTGCACCCTGTCACAAAAGTAATCGCGACAAGGCTAGAAACAAAAGGGAGAACATATCGTTTCATATCTTCATTTTCACTCCGTAATGTTGAATGGTTTCAGTTGATAAATCGTTGTAAATACTTGGGACAGGCTGAAAATCGAAAGAGCGAGCCGCTGTCCATTGGGCGACCAGGATAGCTGCGCTGCAATAGGCGTCCTTTGACACTTTTCGCAAAGCTTCCTCGCCGTCTGCTGCTGTTTCTACTTGGAATCCCTCGCGCACAAGCGCATAAGCAATCGCACTCACGATTGTCTGCTCGTCGTCCGCGACGACAACCTTGCATTCCACGGACACGCCCTCCCGTCGTTCCCTTTCTATTGGTACGTACGATACCACGTTCAAGTATCAGTTCAAATCGATCGAATATTCCCGATAGGAAGCAAGCGTCACTTTTGATATACTTTCTCTATTGATGATAATGAGAATGATTATCAATATTTGCATAGAGGATCGGGCAGAGGTGAGAACATGAACGAAACACAAGCCTTGGTTCAACAATTCACGGAGAAGACCATGGCAGAAGCCATTTTTAAGCTGCGTGACATTACATGGTTCAAAGCACAGGGACATGACCGACTACGCCAGCAATTCACTCATTCGCATATTTTGCTGGTCGTAACCGGGGGACGCGGGCGCCTGCGATTGGAGAACGAGGAGTACCAATTGCGGCAGGACGCGATTTACGTATGTCCTCCCATGCTTACGTTTGGCATCGTCCCAGATTCGGCTGATCATTTGGAGATGTACATGCTTCGTTTTGATGTCTTTATGGAAACGAGAGACAGACATCTGCGCTTCCAAGCCCTTCGGGAAAAGCACCTGTTTCCTTTTCGGGGAGAGATCTCTGTCCAATCGGCAGGGCAGCTGCCTGTCTATTGTGATTTGATCCAGAATCTATGGAAGCAGGAGACGGCGCTCGATCGTTTTCGAGGCCAACATACTTTTCAAGAGCTATGGTACCACATCGTCAAGCATGCTCATTTCTCGGCCACAGATTCTGGAATGGCGCTGGAGCGGGCACGCGCACATATGGAAGAGCATTACTCGGAAAATGTGACGATTGAACAGCTGGCTCGCATCGCAGAGGTGAGTCCCAAATATTTCGTCGATCTGTTCAAAAAAACGTATGGCATCTCAGCGATGGACTATTTGGCAGAGCTTCGCATCAGCCGGGCGAAGCAGATGATGGTGCAGTCGCATGCCAAGCTGCGCGATATCGCTCATCAAGTGGGCTACAACGACGAATTTTACTTTAGTCGAAAATTCAAGAAAGCTGTTGGTGTTTCACCGACTCTCTATATGAAAAGCCGCCAACGAAAAATTGCGGCGTACGGCTCGACTATCATCGGGCATTTGCTGGCTTTGAAAATGATTCCTTACGCGGCGCCACTGCACCCGAAATGGACGGCTTACTATCATCACACCTATCGAAACGATATCCCGGTACATCTGAGCGCGTTTCGAATTAATCAGAATTGGAAAGCCAATATCGAAATGCTTCGCGATTCCAAGCCGGACGTCATCATTGGCTTGGACGAGACGAGTTTGCAGGAACAGAAGCAACTGAATGAGATTGCGCCCACCTTGTATGTACCCTTTGAAGAGCAGGGATGGAAAGAACAACTGCGGCTCATGGCAGACTTTTTGGGCGAGTCCGTAGAAGCGCATCATTGGCTTTGCGAGTATGAGAAAAAGGTGAAGAGGACCCGGGCAAAGCTTCATCACGTTCTGGGAGATGAAACAGTGCTCATTGTACGGATTTTAAAAAACCAGCTCTATGTCCACTGCAATCGCAGTATGAATGAAGTGTTTTATCAAGATCTGCAAGTCAAACCTGCTTTGGTTTCGGAGCAGAAGGAGTACGATCAGCTTGTGACCGTACAGGAATTGGCTGCGCTCGCGCCAGATCGCTTGCTGCTGTTGGTTTGCCAAGAGGCGGAAACGCTGGCATGCTTCCAAGCTTTGAAAGCATCGGGACCTTGGCAAGAGATCGAAGCAGTCCGCAACAATCGGGCGCATGTCATTATGTCGGACCCTTGGCGAGAATACTCGGCAACAGCTCATGAACGGATCGTGGAAGAGAGTGTGAGATTGTTTTCAGGAGATCGTCCATGTTGATTCTGGATTTCGTCCATGGTCGGGCATGAGTGGATGCTTTATAATCACCAATGATAATCGTTATCACTCGAATGAGTGAAACCTTACATTTCTGAGAGGGGTCTTTCAAGAATGAAAAAGATATACCTAGGCTTGAGCATTGCGGCGCTGACATTGGCTCTGACAGCGTGCGGCGGAGGAAAAGAAGCAGCGAATAACACGACTGCAACTACTTCAGCACCTGCGACAACAGCTACAGCAGAAAAGCCGGCCGATGAAGCTAATAAAGCAGAAACGCGCACGATTAAATATTTGGATAAAGAATACACCGTTCCTAGCAAAACAGAGAGAATCGTCATTGCAGGCAGCATGGAGTCCATGGAAGATTCCCTTGTATTGAACGTAAACCCGGTAGGAGCGATTTCTGTCGGCGGCAAATTCCCGGAGATGTTTACACCGATTACGGGTGAAGCCAAATCCATCGGGGAAAAAATGCAACCGAATCTGGAAACCATCTTGTCCTTGAAACCGGACGTTATTATGGGCAGCAGCAAGTTCCCGCCAGAAGTGGTGGAGAAATTGAACAAAATTGCGCCTACCTTCCCAGTTTCCCACATTTCGACCAACTGGGAAGCGAATCTCCAGCTGTTGGGTGAGCTGACCGGCAAACAAGCGGAAGCAGAAAAAGCGCTCCAAGCGTACAAAGCAGAGGCAGAAGCAGCCAAAGCGAAGCTGGGCGAGAGCTTGAAGGATAAAAAAGTGCTTGCGATTCGTCTGCGTCAAGGCAACATCGGCATCTATCCGGATAAGGTGTTCTTCAATCCGGTTCTGTACGCAGACCTTGGTTTAACTGCTCCTGCAGAAGTAAAAGCGGCGAAAGCGCAAGAAATCATCTCGATGGAAAAATTCAGCCAGATCAACCCGGACTATTTGTTCGTCCAGTTCTCCCCGGATGAGAATAAGGACAATCCGAAAGCATTGGAAGATTTGCAGAACAACCCGATTTGGAAGAGCGTGAATGCAGTGAAAAACGGCAAAGTTTACGTAAACGTGGTTGATCCTCTTGCACAAGGCGGTACAGCTTGGAGCAAAACACAATTCTTGAAGGCGGCTGTAGAAAAATTGTCTGCCAAGTAAGAGTGGGCGAGGTAGTCTATGCAATCCAGAAAAGCAGCTTCTATGATCATACTATCTGTTTCGCCAGTAGTGATCCTGCTCACGATCTTGCTCTCCATTCATTACGGGGCCAAGCCGATTGATGCGGGGACTATCTATCAAGCTTTCTTTGCCTTTGATGAAGGGAATGTCGATCATCAAATTGTGATGCACTCTCGCTTGCCGCGAGCGTTGGGAGCACTTATGATCGGAGCATTTCTGGCGATATCAGGAGCGTTGATGCAGGGGATGACGAGGAACTATCTCGCGTCCCCCTCTATTATGGGTGTATCTGACGGATCGGTCTTTGCCGTTACCCTATGCATGGTTTTCATTCCATCTGCTACCAGTGTCACGATGATTTCCATGTCCTTGATCGGATCAGCACTCGCAGTCGCGATGGTTCTCGCTTTTTCCCGACTGTTGCCGAACGGTTTGACGCCAGTAGGGATGGCGGTCATCGGAACGATTACGGGAACCTTTTTGAGCAGTATCTCAGCTGCGATTGCTGCTTATTTTCAAGTATCGCAAAACGTCAGCTTTTGGTACAATGCCAGGCTGCATCTCTTGGAGCCAGAACTGGTGAAGCTGGCGGTTCCTTTTGCCGTTGTCGGTATTGTCCTGGCACTTCTTTTGTCTAAATCGGTCACGATTTTGTCCTTGGGCGACGAGGTTTCACGTGGTCTCGGGCAGAGAACCGTGATGGTCAAAGTACTGGCAACGACCGCTGTTGTCATTCTGACAGGCATTTCCGTTGCGTTGGCAGGAAAAATCGCCTTTGTCGGGCTGATTATTCCGCATATGACCCGCTTTTTGGTAGGTCTCGATTATCGATGGATCATTCCATGTGCAGGATTACTGGGCGGCATATTCCTGGCATTGTCTGACGTTCTCAGCCGATTTATGAATAGTCCATTTGAAACCCCAATCGGTGTGGTAACGGCTTTTATTGGCGTTCCGTTCTTCCTCTATTTGATTTACAAGAGAGGAGGGGGAAAGCATGCCTAATCGAAAAGGTAGATTTCGTTTGCTGTTTCTCGTCAACATCGCCTTGATTTTGATTGCGATTTATATCAGCCTGACCAATGGCGTATTTGACATGACAATATTGGATGTCATCCGTACGTTACTGCGAATTGATCCTGTAGCGGAATACGATTTGGTTATTTTCGATTTCCGCCTGCCGCGGATTGTTATTGCGGCGTTAGTCGGCTTTGGCTTGGGGGTCGCTGGTACTGTCATTCAAGGGATCACCCGTAACGGGCTGGCTGATCCGGGGATATTGGGTATAAATGCTGGGGCAGGAGCTGCTATTGTCGCCTTTATGTTTTTCTTCGGTGGACAATTTATGGATGCGAGCTGGTATTCCATCATTGCTATGCCTTTGTTCGGTTTGACAGGTGGCTTGCTCGCAGCTGGACTGATTTATATATTTGCCTGGCGAAACGGAGCTCTTGACCCTCAACGGCTGATTCTGGTAGGGATCGCCATTGGCTCCGGATTAGGTGCCGTGGCGCTGTATCTCTCGTTAAAGATGAATCCCAACGATTTCGAAATGGCAACCGTCTGGCTTTCAGGAAGTATTTGGAGTGCCAACTGGACGCATATTGCAGGGATGCTGCCATGGCTTGTCATACTCATTCCTGTTTTAATGCGCAAGGTGCATATTCTCGATTTGCTTCAACTAAGCGAGGAATCCGTCAAGAATTTGGGTGTGTCCGTGGAAAAGGAGCGCAATATTCTTCTGCTGTCGAGTATCGGGATCGTGAGCGCGTGTGTGTCGGTTTCGGGAGGCATCGGATTCGTTGGTTTGATGGCACCGCATATTGCGAAGCGTTTGACGGGAATCCAGCACAGGTATGTTCTTCCCTTGTCAGGAACAATCGGAATGCTTATGGTCGTGGCAGCTGACTTTATCGCCAAAACCGTGTTCACACCCATTGAACTACCAGTTGGTATTGTCATTTCGATCATCGGTGTCCCGTATTTCTTCTATCTACTGAGCAGACGCAAAAAATAAAGAAGGGACGTGCAATTCGTGAGGGGACAATTATTTGCAGACGTATGCCATCACCGGGCTCTGCTCGTATATTTGCCGCCATCCTATGACAAGAGTACGTCCCGTTATCCGGTCATGTATGTCCACGACGGCGGCGACTTGTTTGATCCTGCGTTTAGTACTGCACTTGATGTAATCGAAGATAGGTTTGCAGAGGGAAAAATTCCTGAGCTGATTCTCGTCGGCATCCAACCTGGAAACCGCAGGGATGACTATACGCCTTGGTTTTCCAAAGCGATCTCGCCTGAGCGCAACATTGATTTTGGCGGGCAAGGTGATGTGTATCTTTCTTACGTTGCCAATGAATGTAAGGCGTATATCGACAGCAAGTACAGGACAGACCCTGGGCCGGAAAAAACAGGGATCATCGGATTTTCGCTTGGCGGCTTGATTTCGATGTACGCTGCGCACCAATATCCAGACGTTTTCACGAAAATCGGCAGCATCTCGGGATCGTATTGGTATGAGGGCATGGTTCCGTTTATGCGGGAAAAGAAAATGTACCATCCCGCGCTGCGCATCTACATGGATGTTGGCAGTAAGGAAGGCGCAAAAAAACAAAGCGTCCAGAAACAAATGGTCCCGCTGACAAAAGAAGCGCATCAGATATTGGCTGATAGCGGCTTTACAGCGAATCAGCTCGTCCTGCTCATTGACGACGGGGCGGATCATCTGAGCGAAAGTGCAAACGCCAGATTTCCGGGGGCGTTGCAATGGCTCTGGAACGAGATGGAGGAGACAGAAATGGAACTGGCAAAATTGATTAGAGAGCGTCGTTCGATTCATCGTTTTACAGATCGTGAGGTAGACCCTGCGCTGGTTACAGAGCTGATGGATACAGCGGTGTGGGCGCCGAATTACCACATGACGCAGCCGTGGCGCTTTATTGTGACGTACGGGGAAGGCAAGAGAAGAATCGCTGAGGCCGTGCGGATCATGAAGGAAAAGCGTGAGATTGATCCTGCGAAAAAGAAAGAAGTCGGCGAGAAGTTTTACAAGAAAATCATGGCGATTCCTATGCTGATGACGGTCATTATGGAAGAAAGTCCGAACCTGATTACGCGTCAGGACGATTTCGCTTCGACCAGCATTGTCATTCATAACTTTAGCTTGCTGGCGTGGGAAAAAGGCATCGGTCTGACATGGGAGACATACCCGTGGATACACGAGCCGGAATTCCGCGAAGCGATGGGCATTCGACCAGGAGAAAAAGTGCTGGGGAACCTGCATATCGGTTATCCAGCCGCGATCCCTGGCGCTCAGCCGCGCATTCCTGCAGCAGAGCGCATCACACTTGTCGACAAAGCATAGGACAAGATCAAATGAATTTTTCTTGTCACAGGATTACTTTTTGTGGTACTCTTGGGTCATTCTACAAGAAAGGGTGACCATTAAGCCAATGATCTGCTAACTCCTATTTCCACAAAACCAATCGGATGAAACGATGCGTTTTTGGATAGGGGTAGTATGTGCATATTGGCGAATAGATGGTAGATCCTTTTTAGACTCATCAAAGGGTTTCTATGTCTTTTTGGCGATAATATGCGTAGCCTCCTGTCCAGATCGCAATGGATAAGGAGGCTTTTTTATGTCAAATGTTTTGAAAAACAGCTATGTCAGGGCTATTTTGTTATCAGCATTTCTGTTGCAAATCGGAGTATGGGTGCGCAACATGGCGATTCTGCTCTATGTGATGGATCATACAGGAGGCGATCCGTATGCCGTATCCATGATTTCTGTTGCGGAGTATGCGCCAATCTTTCTGTTTTCCTTTCTTGCTGGTACGTTTGCCGATCGCTGGCAACCGAGAAAAACGATGGTCTGGTGTGAGGTGCTCAGTGCTCTATCGGTTGTCGGAGTGCTGCTTACCTTCGTTTATGGCTCGTGGAAGGCCATCTTTTTTGCCACACTCATTTCAGCCATTCTCTCTCAGTTTTCCCAACCGTCCGGAATGAAGCTGTTCAAGCTGCATGTACCTGGTGAACAGCTTCAGGTAGGAATGTCCGCGTACCAGACTATTTTCGCGATCTTTATGGTATTTGGTCCGATTGTCGGTACGTTTGTGTTCCAACAATGGGGGATGGAGGTTGCCATGGTCATCACGGCAGTTGCGTTCCTCTCTGCGGCCGGCGTCCTGTATTTGCTGCCGCCAGATCGTGTTGAGAAAGAAGAGCAGCAAGAAACGGCACTGCTTGGGGAGATGGTCAGCGGGATTCGTTATGTGTTCTCCAGTCGCGTATTGTCAATGCTTGGCTTTTGCTTTTTGGCTGTGGGTTTCTCATTGGGAATGATTCAGCCGCTTGGGATTTTTATCGTGACCGAACAACTGCAATTGCCAAAAGAAAGCTTGCAATGGTTAATTACCGCTCAAGGTGTGGGGATGATTGCTGGAGGGGCCATGACGATGGCAGCTGCCAAAACGATTCCACCGCAAAAGCTATTGGTCATGGGGCTTCTTGGAAATGCGGTCGCAGTAGCGATTTGCGGGATGTCCACGAATCTGTGGCTGACGCTTGTTGCTCAGTTCGTCGCGGGATTGCTCCTGCCCTCCATTCAAATTGGGATCAACACCATGCTGCTTAAAAATACCGAGAGTACCTTTATCGGTCGGGTGAATGGAATACTGACCCCGTTGTTTACAGGCTCCATGGTCGTCATGATGAGTATCACAGGGGTATTGAAAGTGCATCTTCCGCTCGCAGTCATATACGGGATCGCTGCATTCCTGATGATCATTGGTCTCAGCTTTATTTTGCCGCTTTATCGTATGAGGGAAGGAAACGTGGTGCAAAGTACAGAACAGACTGGTGTATAAGCGTTTGGAAGAAAAGGGAGGCTTGGACCAGATGGTGCACGAACAGATTTCTTCTAGAGAAGGTTTGAAGATGGTAGCTGCTGTTCGCGAGCTGGCGATGCGGTTGCCAGAAGTATCGGAGCAGGTAGACGCATTTGGACATACATCGTTTCGCGTAAACGACAAGCCGTTTGTCATTTTGGGAGAGGGGGGCACTGAAGGCCCCTCCCTTTCTGTGAAGGTGCTGAAGACGACCCAAGAGATTTTGCTTGCGCAGGAGCATTTTTACAAGACGCCGTACATCGGCCATCACGGCTGGGTTTCGATCCTGGACAAAAACGTGACTAGCTATGATGAAATCGAGGATTACATACGGGAAGGCTACATGTGCGCGGCTCCCAAGCGATTGGTCAAGCAATTACAAGAGCAGCCTAGATAACACAGCCTTTATGAAAAAGCACACCTCCCCTGATCGTTCCTGTATAATTTTAGTGTAACGAGTAGTGAGCGAACGTTCGACACAGCAGCATTCAGACAAAGGGGGAGCCGGTTTTGGATTGGAATCTCCAGCAGATGAGCAAATTGCTTGAGGTCGTTTTTGAAAATGCCCATGAACCGATGATCGTAACGGACAAGGACGGAAAAATACTCTTATTGAATCGGAGCTATCGGGAATTTCTTAATGTACAGGACGTGATCGGACAGCCAGTGACGGATGTCATCGAAAACACGCGGATGCATATTGTCGGTCAGGCTGGCGTTGCCGAGATCGCCGACATTCAGCAAATAAAAGGACAGAACATGATTGCGCATCGCATCCCGATCATGGACGAAGGAAAAGTGATTGCGGTTCTGGGAACGGTGCTGTTCCAGGACGTGCAGGAGCTCACTGCCTTGGCTGCGATGGTTGCTCAGCTGAAGGATGAGCTGACCTATTATAAGAAAGAGCTGCGGCGGCGGATGGGGGCTACCTATCATTTTGATCAAATCGTTGGGTACAGCCAGAAGCTGCAGGAGCTTAAGAAATTTTCTCAGAAAGTTGCGAAAAGCGATTCGACTGTGCTCATCACGGGCGAAAGCGGGACGGGCAAGGAGCTGTTTGCCCACGCCATTCATGCCGAGAGCAAGCGCAAAATGGGTCCTTTCATTCGGGTGAATTGTGCCGCTATTCCAGATTCTTTACTGGAATCAGAGCTGTTTGGCTATGAAGAAGGTGCGTTTACCGGAGCTGTTCGCCGCGGAAAAAAAGGAAAGTTCGAGCTGGCCAACCACGGAACCATTTTGTTGGATGAGATCGGGGACATGCCGTTGCCGCTGCAAGCCAAGCTGCTGCGCGTGTTGCAGGAAAAAGAAGTCGAGCGGGTAGGTGCTGTACGGACGACGCCAATCGATGTACGGGTGATCGCTTCCACGAATTCGGACATGCTTCAAAGCATCAAGGAAGGAAAGTTTCGGGCGGACCTCTATTATCGTTTGAACGTCGTGTCACTCTCGATTCCTCCGTTGCGCGAGCGTCTGGAGGATTTGCCGGAGCTGGTTTCGAACCTGCTCAAACAGCTTGGCGAATCCACTGGCGTTGTGGTCAGGGTCATTGATGAAGAGGTATGGAACGTACTTCGGGGCTACTCCTGGCCAGGCAATGTACGGGAGTTGAAAAACGTGCTGGAACGAGCCCTTCATCTAATCGAAGACGATGTCCTGAAAAAAGAGCATATTTGGCTGCCTGTATCTGAAGAAGGGGCGCTCGCATCCTTGTCGGTCCCAACTCATGCTGTTCGACCATTGAAACAAGTCTTGGAAGAGGCTGAGCAGGAAGCGCTTCGCCAAGCGATGCAGCAAGCAGGGGGGAACAAGCTTACCGCCGCCAAGCTATTGCAAATCAGCAAGTCCAGCTTTTACGAAAAGTGGGAGAAGTACCAGTAACACGAGGCGCGTATAAGTCGGGGATGTGGCGTTGAGCCAGGTTCGCGGCTTTTTTCATCTGCAGGAAAAACGTTTTGGTAGATTCCGGTTTTCTGGAATAGAGGAAGATGACCTCTCGCTTAAACCCAGTAGCCTTCCTGGAGCAGATTCCCGAAAAGGTGGGCTGATTTTTGCTAGATTCCATAAAACCGGACAAAAAATTCCGGAAATCCGGAAAAAATGCAAGCGCTATCATCTGCTTGCCAACAGTCTAGGCACGATAAACGGGTATGGTTGAACGATTTTTCTGGAATCGATTGGGGTTGGCATGGTCCATGCAATTGAGTTGGATGTGAAAGCGTTTTCTTCAAGTGAGCCCACACAATTTCCTCTGTAAGCGGAGGAGAAAATTGAAAGGAGAATTATATGATCATCGAAGTGTTATCCATCTTGATTTCGCTCGGTCTCCTGATGTTTTTTGCGTATCGGGGCTATCCTGTTATCGTATTTGCCCCTATTTTTACGCTGCTGGCCGTTGTCCTTTCCGGGATCTCTCTGCTGCCGAGCTACACCGAAACCTTTATGACGAATGCAGCAAACTATGTGAAATCATTCTTTCCTATTTTCTTACTGGGTGCCATTTTCGGAAAAGTCATGGAGTTGAGCGGTGCTGCCTCGTCCATTGCCCACACGATTGTGAAGGCACTTGGCTCCAATCGTGCAATCTTGGCTGTCGTTCTGGCTTGTTCGATTTTGACGTATGGCGGGGTCTCCCTGTTCGTTGTGGCATTTGCTGTGTATCCGTTTGCCGCTGCGATTTTCCGTGAAGCCAATATTCCGAAGCGCCTCATTCCAGGAACGATTGCGCTCGGAGCTTTTACGTATACGATGGACGCCTTGCCAGGTACGCCACAAATTCAAAACATCATTCCCACGACTTATTTTGGTACCGATGCTTATGCTGCACCTGTTGTTGGAACGATTGGCGCCATTATGGTTTTCGTTGGCGGGATGCTATGGCTGGAGCGCAGACGCAAGCAAGCTGTCGCTGCTGGGGAAGGCTACGGTGAGGGACATACCAACGAGCCAGAGTTGATCAAAAATGAATCCTACATGAACATCTGGGTCGCGATTCTCCCGTTGGCGTTGGTGCTCGTGGGTAACTATATGTTCAGCAGAGGGATTTGGACAGTAGAGACGTGGTACGATTCTGCGATCCTCAAAGAATCATTTAAGATTGAGAAAGTGAAAAACGTCGTATCTTCTTGGTCACTGATTATTTCGCTCTGTCTTGGAATTATTGCCGCGCTTTTAATCAATGTGAAGCAAGTCAAAAACAAGCTGGCTAGCGGTTTGACTGCAGCCGCGATGGGCTCTCTCTTGGCGATCTTCAATACGGCTTCCGAAGTTGGATTCGGAAACGTTGTGAAAACATTGCCGGGCTTCAAGCTCATCCAAGGTTGGATTATGGGGGCAAGTGATCATCCGCTGGTTTCTGAGGCACTGGCTGTAAACGTACTGGCAGGTGTGACAGGTTCAGCGTCGGGCGGTATGTCGATCGCACTGGAGGTTATGGGCAAGCAATACCTGGAGATGGCAAATGCGGCGGGAATCAGCCCTGAGTTGCTGCACCGTATTGCCTCGATGTCTTCTGGTGGTATGGACACATTGCCGCACAACGGAGCGGTCATTACACTGCTCGCGATCACTGGTTTGACTCATCGTCAATCGTACAAAGACATTTTCGCGATTACCGTTTTGAAAACGGCAGTCGTGTTCATCCTGGCATTCGCCGTGTCTATTTTCTAATTTTCATCAGAATCAGCCAGTTTATAGACAGAGAAAATGAGGAACAGGAGAGGAGATAGTAGGGTATGGAGAAGTTGTTGGAGCAACAGGTAGCAGTAGTAACAGGGGCTGCGAGCGGAATTGGATTGGAGATTGCCCGGACGTTTGCCGAGGAAGGGGCGAAAGTCGTCATACTGGACTTAAATGGGGAATCAGCGGAAGCAGCAGCTGTCCAATTGCAAAAGGAAGGCCACGAAGCAATCAGCTTTGGCTGTAATGTCACCGACGAGGCACAAATGCAGGAGTGCATCCAG
>NZ_LR134338.1:5695000-5875000 GCF_900637055.1 Brevibacillus brevis | reverse complement strand
ACCATGCCAGGTGGGCAGTTTGACTGGGGCGGTCGCCTCCTAAAAGGTAACGGAGGCGCCCAAAGGTTCCCTCAGAATGGTCGGAAATCATTCGTAGAGTGTAAAGGCAGAAGGGAGCTTGACTGCGAGACCTACAAGTCGAGCAGGGACGAAAGTCGGGCTTAGTGATCCGGTGGTTCCGCATGGAAGGGCCATCGCTCAACGGATAAAAGCTACCCTGGGGATAACAGGCTTATCTCCCCCAAGAGTCCACATCGACGGGGAGGTTTGGCACCTCGATGTCGGCTCATCGCATCCTGGGGCTGAAGTAGGTCCCAAGGGTTGGGCTGTTCGCCCATTAAAGCGGTACGCGAGCTGGGTTCAGAACGTCGTGAGACAGTTCGGTCCCTATCTGTCGCGGGCGTAGGAAGTTTGAGGAGAGCTGTCCTTAGTACGAGAGGACCGGGATGGACGCACCGCTGGTGCACCAGTTGTCACGCCAGTGGCACAGCTGGGTAGCTATGTGCGGACGGGATAAGCGCTGAAAGCATCTAAGCGTGAAGCCCCCTCCAAGATGAGACTTCCCACAGCGCAAGCTGGTAAGACCCCTCATAGACGATGAGGTTGATAGGTTCGGTGTGGAAGCGCGGTAACGCGTGGAGCTGACGAATACTAATCGGTCGAGGACTTATCCACACACTTAGCAATCATGCGTATTCAGTTTTGAAGGAATAAGACGAAAAGCTGTATTCCCGGTTACTTGAAAAAAGTAATGGAGAATGCAGCTTTTTTTGTATTTCCGCCAGCACCTACAAATCTAATTCAAAAAAATACGTGCTCTAATAAAAGGAGCGTGTGCACAGCCGAGATCGGCGAGTGTGGTCATTATTGTGATTCCGGTCGATTATGCTATGCTGAATGACATACAGCTTTTTCAAATGAAAGAGGGATCAATATGCTTATTCTTGCAGTGGAGGATGAAAAAGCGCTGCTTCAGACAATTGCAGGAGTCCTGACCGATGAGGGATATCAGGTGGATACGGCAGAGCGCGGAGATGACGGCTTGTTATTGGCGGAACGCGGCATCTACGATTTGTTGGTCCTGGACATTATGATGCCAGGAATGGATGGCCTTTCACTGGTGAGAACGTTGCGTGCAAAAGGTATAATAACGCCAGTTTTGTTTTTAACAGCAAAAGATAGCGTAGAGTCGAGAGTCGAGGGATTGGATGCTGGAGCAGACGATTATTTGGTCAAGCCTTTTGCGGCTGAAGAACTGACGGCGAGAGTGAGAGCCCTTTTGCGCCGACAAGGGAAACAGAATACAGAAGGCGAGCTGGCGTACGGTCCGCTATCGCTGAAGATAAATGAATATGACGGGTTTGTTGATGATGAGCCGATGAAGCTAACGACGAAGGAGTACGAGCTGCTTAAGTACTTCCTGCAAAATCGGGAGCAAATATTGACGCGCCAACAAATTTTTGACCGCGTATGGGGAATTGATTCAGAAGCGAATTATGGAGTGGTCGATTTGTATGTCCACTACCTGCGCAAGAAGCTGGGTGCTTACGAAGGCTTCATCCGAACGATCCGCAATGTGGGCTACATTTTGAAAAAGGAAGACAAATGATGTTTCGAAAAACGAGGATTCGGCTCGTAACGTTGAACGTAGTAGTGGTGCTTCTCTTGTTGAACGGGCTGGGGAGTGCCGTCTACTACACCATGAAGTACCGCCTCTATTCGCAGGTGGACCGAGAAATGACCAAAGTCAGTCAAAGGCTGGCAGTAGATTCTTTGCCCCGTCTCCATCGAATTGAAGACGACCCTTTTCCATACAACCGTCAGGAGAGGAAAAAGTTTAACGATCTGGATCGCCGATATGTTTTGCTCGTCTGGGATAGCTTTGGTCGTGTCATTGGGACCGCATTTGGTGACCGGCTGGAGCCACAGGAATATGCAGAATTCCAGCATAATGGAAAAGCAGACGGAATCGAAACGAAAACGGTGAATGGACAAGTCTATCGCGTGCAGACAGTTACTGTTCCGAAAAAGGTCATTGTAGGCAATCGGATACAGACCGCGTACCAGTTTCAACTGATTTACAATCTGGCACCTGAGCAAAACATGCTGGACAGCTTGCTGTACGTTGTCATAATCGGCGACATTATCAGTATTGTCATTGCGATCGTGGCTGGGTGGTTTTTGGCGAGAAGAGCACTAATTCCGATCCAAGTCTCGTGGGAAAAACAACAGCAGTTTATTGCCGATGCTTCCCATGAGCTGAGGACGCCGCTCACGGCCATCATGGTCAATCTGGAAAGGCTTTTCAGACACCCGGATCATACGATTGAGCAAGAAAGCGAAAAAATCATGATTGGGATGCAGGAGGCCAAACGCTTGAGCAAGCTCGTCTCCGATTTGCTCACACTGGCTCGCAGTGATTCTAACGAGCTGCAGATCATGAATCAGACGCTGCGCTTAGACGAAGTAGCGATCAAATGCACCCAGGTGTTTGCACAACTTGCCATCGCACGGGAAATTCGTCTCGAAACAGACATCCAGCAACCCATTGAGATGGTGGGGGACCAAGAACGTCTGCATCAGCTCATGGTTATCTTGCTGGACAATGCCTTGAAGTACACGAACAAGGACGGTCGGATTTATGTCGCTTGTAAAAAGGAAGGAAGTCGCGTTTCGATTCTCGTAAAAGACAGTGGGATCGGGATTTCCAAAGACGATATTCCGTATTTGTTTGATCGCTTCTTTCGAGTGGATAAAATGCGCTCTCGAGCGACAGAAGGGACAGGCTTGGGGCTTTCCATTGCCAAATGGATCGTGGATGCGCATCACGGAAAAATTCAGGTCAGCAGCGAGGTAGGTATCGGAACGAGTTTTTTGGTTACACTTCCAATAAAGCCTTAAACAGATGGAAAGAACCGTTTTCCCGGCGTAGGGAATCGGTTCTTTTTTCAAATAGTGGAGCAATTCCATTTAACATACTTTTATGTTTCAAATATCTCTAAATCGAGGTAAACTATAAGCAGAGAGGAGTGGCGTACTCATGAACATGACGATCACTAAAGCAGCGGTAGCATGGTTTCGGGAAGAATGGGGATGCAAAGAAGGAGACAGCATTCGTTTTTTTGTCCGGTATGGGGGCGTTAGTACGGTTCAGGATTCATTTTCGATGGGGATTGCCAAAGAGTTGCCGAATGAAATCGGGATTTCGACAGTAGAGGATGGCATCACATTTTATATGGAAAAAGATGAGTTGTGGTATATGAATGGAAGAGGGTTGATTGTCGATTATCGGCCGGAGACTGACGAAGTAGAATTTAAGCTGGATTAATCAAAGAAAATAATAGCGAGTAGATGAAGGGCTCCGGATATACGGGGCCTTTTTCCATGTGCGAAAAAACCAAAATACCATATTTTACAAACAAAAATGTATGTTATATTATGGGTGCATAAATGGAAAAAGGAGGGAGTTACATGCGTTTACTTGATTCTTACTTGGAGCTTGGCATTACGGGAATGGCACGTGCAGCTGTAGCAGGATGGTTCGACGGTCACTATGGGGCAGCCTTATTAGCAGGGTACTTCATGGATCGTGAGCATGATCTCCCTGAACATGTAAAAGAGGGCATTGAGCGGACATGCGAGTCCTTCCGCAAGCAAAAACCTGAATGGTTTGTTCCACTAGATCAAGACGAGCAAGCTGACCCCTCCTTGTTACAGCACGTCATCGATGGCCTCCAGCAAAATGTGAAGCAGCTTCGAACATCAGGGCATGGACTAGCACTAGGTGTGTTGGCATTAAAAGCACTGCGCGAACGCCCTGATATGATCACTCCGACTGTGGTGGATGGCCTGGTCAGGATTCTCCAAGCGACGACAGAAGACAGGAAAGACCGTTATTGGGGCATCGAGAATTATCATGGCATGACGATTGACGATGTCAAAGACGAAGTTGCGCCTTATGATTCAACCGCAGAGATGGCAGAGAGAGCGTTTGACGAGCTACATTTGGTTATACCGCCGCGTGATATTAACGGGGTACGCTATCATTTGGCGAGCGAGGTCGTTCATAACATCACACATGCTCATGCGTTAACAGATCTAGAGCGATTCGGTTATGAGAATATTGTGAAGCCTGGTATCGTAAATCATCGTCTTCAAATCTATTTAAATCGCCATGTTCCTCCGTTTACTTTGGAGGATGAGGTGAAGGAGCCAGCATTCGAGGAAATCTTTTCACCGCTGTACTGGGAAAGAACATACAGCGATCCACATGCATTGAAGCTTCCGTATGCTGCACTGGATTTGCTAAAGCGGTTTCCGCCAGAGAAGAGAGCTCATGCCGAGCGTAATTTGTGCAAGCTTTTGACGATTACGGATTAATACAATCATCATATAAATAAAAAGAACAGGGAGGCCAATAGGCACTCTCTGTTCTTTTTTCACTTCGATTGAGTGTCGACTACCAGGTAGGAATGACAGTCGTAGTAGACTCCCGATTCGCATAGTAGCTTTTATGCTCGATCAGGGCATTGCGAATGGCAGACTCATTGATGTCGAAACCGATTCCTGGAGTTGTCGGTACAGCCAGCATACCAGGTGCTGCAAAATCGATGACAGGTGTCACGATATCTTCCGCAAAGTAGCGATGGGAAGGGGATGTGTCGCCTGCAATCGTGAAGTTGCTAAGCGAAGCCATCGCGATGTTGTGCGCGCGGCCAATCCCTGCCTCCAGCATTCCACCGCACCAAACAGGTACGCCGCGTTTCTCACACAGGTCATGAATCTTCTTGGCGTCGGTCAGACCGCCTACGCGACCGATCTTGATGTTGATAATCCGGCAACTGCCGAGCTCGAGTGCTTTGCGGGCATCTTCCACCGTATGGATACTTTCGTCGAGGCAGATCGGCGTTTTCAGCTCCCTTTGCAAGGTCGCATGGTCGATAATGTCGTCATGGGCCAATGGCTGTTCAATCATGATCAAACCGAAGCCATCCAAAGCCTTCAGCATCTCCATGTCTGCCAGTGTATACGCAGAGTTTGCATCCGCCATCAGCGGAACGTCTGGTCCAAATGTGTTACGGATCGCACGCATTGGCTCGACATCAAAGCCCGGTTTGATTTTCACTTTGATCTTTTTGTAGCCGTCACGGATGAAGCCCTCTACGCGTTGAAGCAGTTTTTCGATGGTCGGCTCGATTCCGATACTCACACCGACGTCAATCGTCGTACGAGTTCCGCCCAATGCTTGGGAGAGGGAGAGGCCGTTCATTTTGGCGTGCAAATCCCAGACGGCACCCTCTAAAGCGGCTTTGGCCATGTGGTTGCGGCGCATCCAGGAGAAGAGGCGGGATACGTCATCAGGATGCTCGATCTCCCGTGAAAACAGCTGCGGGATCAAATACTTTTCGAGCATGTACCAGACCGTATCGACATCTTCCTCGTTGTAGACTGGGACGTCCATCGCGACGCTTTCGCCGAAGCCGACATGGGCACCGCTGTATGCACGGACCAGAATGCATTCCTTGTGGGTTTCGACTCCCATGCTCGTCTCAAAAGGGGAATTCAACGGAATTTTGATTCGTTGCAGGTCCACGCGTTCGATTTTCATGTTCATCTCTCCTCAACCGTTCATATGGATTGTCGCTCAAACGTTTTCAGTACCGTTCTTGCCAAAATCTCGATGCCGTCTAGCAGTGCTTCTTTTTCAAAAGTCATCTGCGGGTGATGAAGTCCTGGTGTCAGGCCACAGCCTAAACCTAGCATGGTCGCGCGAAGCTGTGGACGTTCTTTGGTGTAGTAGTGGAAGTCTTCCGCGCCTGGTGTCTGGATCGGCGGTTCGAGTTTTTCTGCCCCCAAGGCTTGGGTAATGGCATCCGCCATGATCAGTCTCGCTTCTTCATTCACTTCCGCTGCATAGACACGTTCGGTGATCTCGTACGACAGCTCAACTTCATAGAGACGGGAAACGTGCTGCAAAATGTGCTCGACACGGGCAAATAGGGCGTGAATGACTTCATTCGTCTGTGCCCGCAGATCCAAGTGGAACTGCGCTGAGCCCGGAATGATATTGCTGCTTTTGCTGCCGGCTGCAAGCTGCGTCATTTTGACCGAATAAGGGACGAGCGGATCGAGGTGAATGCCTTTTAACTGCTCAACAATCGCTGCGGCTACCTCGATAGCGTTGACTCCGAGATGAGGCCGTGCGCCATGAGCATCGGCACCCTTGATTTGCCCGAATATCGTACCAGCGGCCCCATGCAGGATCGCAGAAGCAGCTGTACCGCGCGGAATTTCTTGAATAGGACGAAGGTGTACGCCGTACAGAAAATCAACATCGTCCACTATTTTCTTGTTCACCATCGCAAGTGCGCCATTTCCGCTTTCTTCCGCTGGTTGGAAAATGAGCTTCAGGCGCCCAGGGAGCTGGACGCCCATTGCTTGCAGTACCATGAGGACGCCTAATGCCATGGTCATATGCGCATCGTGTCCGCAGGAATGGTTAGCGGTAAAGACGCCGTTCACTTCTTGCCAGAGTGCGTCCATGTCTGCTCGTACGCCTACAGTCAATTTTCCTGGCGTCAGATCGCCCCATTCGCCAACAACTCCCGTCACGTCGTCAAAGGTAGTGACGCGGCAATGGTGTTTTTCCAAGAAGTCAGCGATAAACGAGGTGGTCTGTACTTCCTCCCAGCTTATCTCTGGATGCTGGTGTAAATGCTCGTATAGAGAAAAAATGGCGGGCTGCAATTGTTTGATCGTTGTGCGCATGGTTCCTCCATCGGTTTAGTTCGTGGGTAGTTGATATGTGAAGCGAAGGCTACGCCAATCCATTTGTTACGAAACGCCGATTGTCACTGCTACAATGAGCGCGATCGAGGCGATCACGGCCCAGCCAGCCAGCAGCTTCCAAATGAATTTGACCCATTTCTCATACGGAATGCCTGCAACAGCCAGATAGCCCATCAACGCAGAAGAAGTCGGGATAATCGAGTTGGTAACAGCATCACCGTATTGGAAGGCAAGAACCGCTATCTGACGTTGGATGCCGAGCAAATCCGCAATCGGCACCATGATCGGCATGGTTGTCGCTGCCTGTCCACTACCGGAAGAAATGAAGAGATTGAGAAAGGCTTGAATCACAAACATGGCGATGACGTTTACGGCATCTGGCAAATGACCAATCGCCGAAGTCAGACCGTTAATCATCGTATCGATAATTTTTCCGTCTTCCAAGACGACCGTGATCGCACGGGCAAAACCGACGATCAGCGCGCCAAACGTAACGGCTCTCGCACCAGCGACGAAGGAATCGAACAGCGTATTGACCGACAAACCTCCGACGAGACCAGCAACCAGGCCCATGATCAGGAAGGAAGCAGTAAGCTCTGTCAGGAACCATTCGTACTTGAATACACCGTATACGTTGAAGGCGAGACCACAGACCATTACCAGGAACACGAGCTTGTGGCGTGCATTCAAATCTGGGATGTCTACTGTTGCCTGTTCTTGACTAGCGTGATTCTCTACGCCATAAAGCACACTCTTGGTCGGGTCTGCTTTGACACGGTACGCATAGCGCATGACGTACCAGATGGCAAAAGCGAGCACGAAGACATACACAACGGCACGGAAGGTAAGTCCAGAGAAGAGCGGTAATTGCGCGAGCGACTGCGCCACCCCAACTGTAAATGGATTGATCATCCCGCCCATGAAGCCGGCTGCCGCCCCCATGGTGATCATGGCTGTACCAGTTACGGCATCAAAGCCCATTGCACGAGCCAGCGCAATACCGATCGGAACGAAGATGATGCTTTCTTCTGCCATTCCCATCGTGAAGCCACCGATGGAGAAGAGGAACATGGAAGCAGGAATAAGCAGCTTTTCCCGACCCTCCAAGTGTCGGACCCCTTTATTGATCCCGGCTTCAATCGCTCCGGTCTGGCGGATGATTCCGAATACACCGCTTACAATAAAGATGTAGAAAATGATTTGCGCTCCTTTTTGCATCCCTTCTGGAATCGCTTTGAACATGTCAAAGAACGAGACCGGATCACTTTCTACAGGATGGTAGCTGCCGTTGACGACGATGGTTTTGCCTGAGGCAGCGTCCTTGACGCGTTCGAACTCACCTGCCGGGAGCACGTAGGAAGCCAGGGCTGCCAAAATGATGATGATAAAGAGGATGGCATACGTATGCGGCACAGAAAAACGTTTCTTTGCAGGTTTCAATGGATGTGTAGACATGAGGTCACCTCGCTTTTTTTTGCTTATGACAAGCAAGGGTCGTGCCAAGTGTCGAAATTTCCCGAATATAAGCGTTTTCAGTGGATTTTCATAGGCAAGGTAAGGGAATAAAATGAGCTTTAGGAATGTTTATTAGGTTTTATGCAGCCTAATACACCCTATTATTCATTGGGCGGAAGCTAAATTCGCCCGTGTTTTCGCAACAATTCGATACCCGCGGGGGTGATGGAGGTTCCTTGTCGGGTTGTGCCTGAACGCACGAATCCTTGCTGCTCTAGCAGTTTCAGCTTGTGGCGCAGTGCGCTCTCCGTCCAGCCTACGGATTGTAGTTCAGGGGAGTGAGCCAATTGATAACGCCCGACTGGTTTGTTGGATACGTAATAATGATGCAAGCAATACAAAATATCCAGGTCGCGGTTGTCGTCCAATTTGGGGATAGAAGCCGTCTGCTGCTTTTGAAATAGGCTATCGGTCAAACGTTTGGGAAGATCCTGAATGCCGATGACAGGATGCTCGCTTACCGTAATGGCGTAGTCGACGACATTTTTCAGTTCGCGAATGTTCCCCCGCCAGTCATGGCGATAGAATAGCTCCATGACTTCTGGCGACCATGTTTTGCGAATGCCTTGCTGCTCCAGATGCTCATCGATAAGAAGGGGAATATCACTGATTCGCTCGCGCAAAGCGGGAATCTGGATCGGCAGGACAGCCAAGCGATAGAACAGATCCTCGCGAAAGCTTCCTTGGGAAACAGCGTCTTCCAAATCGCGATTGGTAGCAGCGATGATGCGGCAATCCACAGAGAGAATGCCTGTTCCGCCTACACGGATGACCTGCTTTTCTTGCAGTACGCGAAGCAGCTTGACCTGAATGGCTCCAGAGATGTCCCCCACCTCATCGAGAAAAATCGTCCCACCGTCCGCTTGCTCAAACAGGCCGGGCTTTCCGCCTTTTCGCGCTCCTGTAAAGGCACCGTCTTCGTAGCCGAACAGCTCGCTCTCCAGCAGGTTTTCCGGCAAGGAGGCACAGTTGATTGCGACAAAGGGGCCGTTTTTGCGTAGCGAGTGCTGATGAATGGCATGGGCGAACAGCTCTTTTCCCGTTCCGTTTTCGCCTGTCAGCAGGATCGTTTGATTGTTTTTTGCCATCTTTTTGCCGAGCTCGATGACTTGGAGCAGCGGTTGGCTTTGTCCTTTGATATCGGAAAAGGAGTAGGTGGCTGTATGACCGCGCAACGTAAGTGTAGTTCGCAAGCGCTGGATTTCGGTCACGTCTTTTAGCGTACAAACGAAGCCTAAATGCTCATGCCTGCGGCGGATGCTTTGACTGCTGACGATAAATTGCTTGTGATCAATGGTTACGAGGGCGTCCTCCTGATCTTCCTGCTCAAAAAAGGGCTGGAGCAAGCTGTACTCCTTCAACACCGTGTACGGTTGTCCAACAATAGAGGATGCATGTGGACAAAACAGCTCAACGGCGACGTCGTTTATAAACGTGATCAGACCTTGTTCGTTACAAGCGATCACGGGGTCTTTGACTGCCTGAAAGGTAGATTGCAGCTGGCTGTTCAGCTTCTGTACTTCTGCATAGGAGGTGCCGAGCATTTTGGCGAGCTCAGACATTTCCAAGATAAAGGCAGACAAATACTCGCGCTCCCATTCACTGGGCACGCCTACTTTGCGACCGATATCAATCAAGTCATGAATGTTGATTTTGCGAAATCCGAGATCGATAACCTCTACGTGAGGAGGCAACGGTACGTCAGCGATGCTCATAATGATCGCGTATTGAAATTCAAGATCATCAAATGTACAGCCAGGGTGAAAAGGGACGTAATTGATATGATCAACGTTCGCCTCTATTAAATTTTGAATGACCTCTTGTGCAGTCACAGGCGAATTATTCATGACAGGTACGGTCGTCCCCGGAGGAATCTGCATCAGCGCTTTCATTTTGCGCAACTCGAAAAAACGGTTTAAAACCGTGATGGGTACGGAGTCAGCGACAGCTTGACGGGCCACTGTGTACAGCTCCGGGGATTTGGTGGTAATAAAGACATGATCGACTCCGCTCAAATCGGGAATGTGCTCATGGCTGGCATAGCCGATGACTTTGCAATACGGTTCGAAATAAGCCCGCAGTTCTTTTAGCAAAAATTCGAGAGTGTCCGTTCCTTTTGCAATTAAGACAATGGTGTGGTCCATGCTGCACCGCCTTTGCTCAAACAATCGTGAATGTTTTGTAATCTCATGATAGCACAATGCATGGCTGTCATCGGATGGATTCGCTTGTATAGAGAGGAAAGACAAGGATTGATTTGCGGGCGGGGAGATATGGTTTAATAGAAGATAGAAAAGCAATAACAGGAGCAGGAGGAATCAGCATGGAGGACAGATTGGTTCCAGAGGTGCTGCAAATGATTGGGGAAGTCGTGCCAGACGGGGTATCGATTGCAATCTCAGACGGCTCACAATACTTGTACTATCAGCCGAGTTCCAATATTGATTTGAAAATTGCGCCAGGGGATCTCGTTCCCATTGGCTCGGCTACACATCAAGCGCTCATGGAAATGGGAAAAGTGGGGCATCAGGTGGAGAGTCGTATTTTTGGCGTGCCGTACTACGGACTCTCGCTTCCATTAGTCCGAAATGGTCAGGTCATGGGCTGTATTACCGCCATCTATCCACCTCAAAGCGTTCCGCTCACCAATCCGGAGCCGCGTCTATCGTTTTTGGTCGGAAAAGGGGAGGACGGCTGGCTGCCTATTCCATTAACGGAGATCGTCTATATCAGCTCTCATGAAGGCAAAACGCTTCTGCATACGGCTAGTGGATCATATATGAACAAATACAACATGGCGGAACTCGAGTACATACTTCCACAAGAGCGATTTGTGCGCTGTCATCGGTCGTATTTCGTCAATATGGAATCGATCGGCTTTATTCACCCGCATTTTCATTCGACGTTTTTATTGGAGATGAAGGACAAGCAAAAGACAAGGGTTCCTGTAAGTCAGTCGTACGCCAGCTCGTTTCGGCAATTGCTCGGCTTCTGAAATATCTGATAAATGAGAATGGTTCGCTGTCGTTTTTTCTTGATCGCCGCGTAAATATTCTGTTTTGTTGAAAATTGAGTGCCCGCTCAGAATCCGTGTGCTAGTGTAAAGGCAACAAAGATGGCATGGGAGGTCACAATGATGTGGGAGCGCTTACGCGATAAACGACTGGCAGATAAAATCGTGACAGCTGAGGTAGCAGCAGGATGGATTGAGGATGGCATGACGATCGGGTTAAGTGGTTTCACGCGTGCTGGTGATGCCAAGGTCGTGCCGCTCGCATTGGCTGAGCTGGCGAAACAAGAGAACAAGCCTTTTGGCGTAAACGTATATACAGGAGCTTCACTCGGCTCCGATGTAGATGCCGTGATGGCGGAAGCGGGGATCATCAACAAGCGATTGCCTTTTCAAGCAGATCCGGTCATGCGCAAAAAAATCAACGATGGCAGCATGATGTTCGTTGATCAGCATCTGTCGCATACAGCAGAAGCCATCCGTCAGGGAGCGATAGACCCGATCGATTACGCAATTGTGGAAGCGGTTGCAATTACAGAAGAGGGCATGATCATTCCGGCTACGTCCGTGGGGAACTCCAATATTTTTGTGGAAAATGCCAAGCATGTCATCATTGAGCTGAACATGGCTCAATCGGTGGAGTTGGAAGGCATTCATGATATTTATACACCAGCGAAACAGGGAGAGCGTGAACCGATTCCGCTCACGTCCGTGGATCAGCGAATGGGCACAGCAGGGATTCCCGTCGACCCGGATAAAGTAAAAGGGATTGTCCTGACGAATCAGTTGGATTCTCCCTCGACGATTGTGGAGCCGGACGAAGAAACGGCGCAGATTGCGGCACATCTGATCGAGTTTTTGCGTCAGGAGGTAAAAGAGGGACGCTTGCCGAACAATCTCGCGCCATTGCAATCGGGAATCGGTTCGGTAGCGAATGCGGTTTTCAACGGGTTTTTGGATTCGGAGTTCACGGATCTGACTGTCTTCTCGGAAGTGTTGCAGGATGCGGTGTTTGATTTGCTTGATGCAGGTAAAATTTCGTTTGCCTCAGGCTGTTCGATTACGCTGACGGCTGACAAGATGAAGCATGTCACCGAAAATTTCGCTCAATACCGTGACAAGCTGCTATTGCGTCCGCAAGAAATCACGAATCATCCGGAACTGATTCGCCGCCTTGGTCTGATTGCGATCAATACCGCGATTGAAGCGGACATCTATGGCAACGTCAACTCGACCAATGTATCGGGTACGCGAATGATGAACGGCATCGGCGGCTCTGGTGATTTTGCTCGCAACGCACGTCTGGGCATCTTCGTAACCAAGTCGATTGCCAAAGGCGGAAATATTTCGAGCATCGTTCCGTTTGCCTCCCATGTGGATCATACCGAGCACGATGTAGATATTATCGTGACTGAGCAAGGCTTGGCTGATCTGAGAGGCTTGGCTCCGCGTCAAAGAGCCATCAAAATTATCGAGAATTGTGCGCATCCGATGTACCGCGATCAATTGATGGCGTACTACGAGGAAGCACTCACACGCGGCGGGCACACCCCGCATGTACTGGAAAAAGCATTCTCGTGGCACGTACGTTACGCGCAGGAAGGCACGATGCTGGAGAAAAAGCCAGCGTTGGTTTAGGCGATTAGTCGATGGAATGATGAAAAAACAAACCCGCTCGGGCATAGAAGCCTTGGCGGGTTTTTCTCGTCTCCATTGCATTTCTGCAAGCAATCGCCGGAAGTAACGGACTTGTACCGGATCAGTGAGGGAGTACATGACCGAACAAAAAAGAGGCTCCGCCATATCAGGGCGAAGCCTCTTACTATTTTGTATAGAGAAAATGCTATTTTTGCCGTACATACTGCTCGTCCTTCATGAACAGACGCCAAAAATAAATAAAACCGGGCACGAGAATCGCAAAGCCGACCAAATAACAAATGAACAGAGCGTGGAACGTATCCGGATGTGTAAAGCTGGACTCAATCGTCACGTGGGGATAGACGATGTAGGGGAGTCGTGCCGCACCGTACGCATAGCTGGCGAGCAGGTATTGCGTTGTGGCGACAATGACCGCGATTCGCGGAAGATGGATGCCGAAATATCGACGGTCTTGGGGCAGCAAGAGAGCGATATAGCTAATGAAAAAGCAAACCGCCGATGCAATAAGCCACGGCAAATAGTCGAGAATGCGGTCGTACAGCCACATAGCTTCCATTTGCATCGTGAGCACGGTAACCAATGCCGCCAGCAACGTAATCGGACCCAGAATCACCGCATCCCGGCGGTAGATGGCGAAGGCTTGCTTTTCACCTGCGACGTAGGAGTAGTCTGCGAGAAGCAGCGAAGAGAGGAAGAGCGTGCTGCTGACGGCAAGACCAATGTATGAATAGACGTGTGGGCTAGTCAAAAACAGTCCCCAATCGAGATACTCCACGCCATTGATCATCCGAGACAACCCGCCTTGCGTCACAGGAAGCACGCTGATTAACAGAGCCGGCACCAATATCCCGGTAACGCCGGAGACGATGCTGAGCATCTTGTCATACTTGTAAATCAGATGCGAAAACACCATAAACGTACTGCGAATCAGCATCAATAACAAGACCAGACATCCGGGAACCAGCAGCAGACTCCCCAGAGTGTAGGTCGCGCCAGGGAAAAAGGTAACGAGCGCGACAACAATTAACACGATAAAGACATTCACGACCTCCCAGGAGGGCGAGAGGTAGCGATTGGCGATTTGGGTGGCCTTGGTTTTTTCCCGATTCAAATAGATCATCGACCAAAAACCTGCACCGAAGTCAAAGGAGGCCGCGACGGAATAGATGACGACGAAAATCCAGAGCAGCGTAATGGCAATAATCGTGTCGGTCATGCCGTTCCTCCGTCCACTTTCGGCTGTTCAGGCGGATCGAGCTCCAAAGGGTGGCGGCCAAAATAGCTGCGGAATACGAGCAGGGTGACGATCGCGAAAAATAGGTACACCGAGAGGAAAATCCAGAACAGGGTAGAGATGCCTGCTGCTTGGGTAGCGGCATCTACTGTTTTCATCACACGATAAACCACCCATGGCTGGCGTCCTGTGCAGGCAAAAATCCAGCCGAATTCGATGCCTAGCAAGGCGAGCGGTCCACTCGCGACAAATACCCAGAGCACCCAACGGGGAAACTGAGAGCGTTTTAGGAGCTTCTTCCAAGCGAAGCCGATGAAACCAACGAAGATTAACAAGCTGCCGATAATGACCATTCCGTTAAACAGCGTATGGACGTAGAGTGGAGGCCACAGCTCCTGTGGAAAGTCGTCCAGACCGACCACGACCTCGTCAAAGCGATTGGCTGCAAGGAAGCTGAGCGCCCATGGAATCTCGATCGCGTATTTGACTTCTTTCGTCTCGGGATCGGTAAAGCCGCCAATCGCGAGCGGGGCGTATGCTTGTGTTTCAAACAGTCCTTCCGCAGCTGCCAGCTTTTCCGGCTGGTATTTATGCAAAAGCTGTGCAGATTCATGACCGTTCAAAGCGGTTAAAAGGGAAAAGGTGCCACCTACGATCAAGCCGGCCAAGAGTGCTTTTTGATGATACAAATAAACGCGGCTGCCTTTTTCCGCGCGCAGCATTTTCCACGCTGCCACTCCAGCGACGATGAATGCCCCCGTCATATAAGCAGAAACAGTTACATGCCCTGCCGTCACGATAAAGCTGGGATTGAAAAAGGCTTTCCACGGGTCCACGTCGACAATCTGCCCATCGACCATCCGGAAGCCAGTGGGCGTGCCTTCAAAGGCGTGGACATTCGTAATCAGGATCGCAGAGGCTGTCGCACCAAGCAAAACCATGAACAAACTCAACAAACGCATGTTGCGGGATAGGCGGTGAGCCGCGTAGACGTAGATGGACATAAATAAGGCTTCCACGAAGAAAGCGAATATTTCGATCTGAAAAGGAAGCGAGATCACCCTGCCGACAATCTCCATGAACCCTGGCCATAACAGGGAGAGCTGGACCCCAGCAATCGTTCCAGAGGGGATCGCGACACCGAGCAAGATCGCCTGGGCCTTTGTCCAGCGTTTGGCCATAATCTCGTAATCGCGGTCACGCGTCCGCCAAAAGAGGAGCTCCACCAGCAAGATCATGAGCGGGAGACCCACGCCCAAGGTCGCAAAAATAATGTGAAAGGCCATAGTCGTCCCGAATATGGCTCGAGTCATCACGATATCTTCCACGTTCAACTTCCTTTCTGATCGGCACCAAAAATTGTTAACGATTTCCTCGTTAATGTCCCATGAGTAGGCGGAGTTTATACGAAAAAGACCGTCACAAAAATGTGACGGTCGGGCTTGATAATAGGATAAGGGCGTTTGGAAGAGTAGATTATTTACGATAGAGCGGATAATCAACCTCAGTTGGTACTTGAATCAACACCAGTCGGAGCGGAGCATTCGTTGATGCTTGGTAGATGGCTGTGCTGTTTCCCTCGGAGGAGAGAACAACAAAGTCACCTTTGGTTGCCGGGGTGTGGTTCTCGCTGATCGTTGTTTTCTCTGCAACGCTTCCGTTCCCTTCCACGATGACGACTGCGTGAGCATAACCAGCCGGGAGTTCTTTTGCATACGACTTTCCAGCGGGAATCGTGATGTCGCTCATCAAGGAATCCGTGACCAACTGAATCGGCCCAGACGATCCGATGATGTGTTTTACTTGTACACCATCTACATCCTCAGACGGAAACTCCTCATGATCATACTGATGGTAAGTCGGAGGTTGCTTCGTCGTTTGTGCGAGATGCGGTTCAAACCAGATTTGAAACATTTCCGTATCCTTGCCAAGCTCTTCTGCATGGTACGCGCCTGAACCCGTTTGCATGATCTGTGCGCCGCCTGTCGACACCTCTTGAAGATTTCCGAGCGTGTCCCGATGTCCGACTGTTCCTGTGAGGACATAAGACAAAATTTCAAAGCCGGAGTGAGGATGCAGCGGAATTTCAAACGTCTTCAGTGATTTTGCCCATGCCCAGTAAAAAAGTGGTCCTACCCGTTTGACAACGGAGCCTTCATGAGGGAAGCCAATTGGTTTATTCTCTACGATTTCACCGTCGCCAAAATGTCCTTTTGCTTGCTCGTTCTGTGTGTAGACGCGGATTTCCATCACTGATGTTTCCTCCCTTAATACGATTGCTGGCTTACGGGTTGTGAGGAGTCACCATTAAAACAAAACGTATGCGCCTGGACCGATCAACGCCACACCAATAACAACTGCGATTAATGTCAGGTTGTATTCGAATCCGTTTTGTGTGACCCAATATCCATTTTGACCGTGTACCTTCAGAATGGCAACCAGCATTGTGAAAGCGAGCAAAATAGCACTTGGCCAGATACCTACGCCTGCTGCAAACATAAGACCGCCAACGAGCTCAGACAATCCAGCGACAAAGGCCATCGCTACGCCAGGTTTCACTCCGATAGACTCCAGCCAGCCGCCGGTTCCTTTCAAACCATAACCGCCAAACCAGCCAAACAGCTTCTGCGCACCATGACCTGCAAACGTCAAACCGATGACCAAACGAATCAACAATAATCCAGTATCCAACACTTTTCATCTCTCCTTAATTGTTTTTAATTAGTGTATCTTTAATTTAAGATATTGTCCAAAAAGGCTGGCGGGCCTTAGAAGGATTCCGCCAGTTTTGCTGCTTTTTCTACACCAGCTGCAACAAGCTCAGCTGCTTTGTCTTGGAATTGGTTGTGACCTTCTACAATCACTTCCGATACATTGCTGATGCCCCAGAAGCCGAGGAGCGTGCGAACGTATTTGTTTGCCATTTCGATTTCAGCCATAGGCCCTTCGGAATAAACGCCACCGCGTGCGCTCAACAGCGCTACTTTTTTGTCGCCCATCAGACCAACTGGACCTTCAGCTGTGTACTTGAATGTTTTGCCTGCTTGGGAGAGGTAATCCATATAGGAGTGCAGAACAGCAGGAACAGTGAAGTTCCACATAGGGAAAGCAAATACGATTTTGTCTGCTTCTGTAAACTGGTTCAGGTATTTGTTAACCAAGTCGGCACGTTTTTGCTCATCAGCAGACAGCTCGATGCCGTTTCCTGCTTTCCACATAGCAGTCAGCATGTCGTTCCCGTAATAAGGGAGGTTTTCAGCAAACAGATCCAGCTCAACGATTTCGTCGTTTGGATGTGTTTCTCTGTATGCTTTGGTGAAAGCTTCGTACAGCTTTACACTGGTAGCCTGCTCAACTGGGCGATCGTTTGCTTTGATAAAAAGTACTTTACTCATGAAAATCATATTCCCCTTCCGATTAGTAAGTCACTAACTTTTAATGTGTAAATCTTGATTTTAAGATTATTACGTATCAGATCTTTTGTCAACACTTTTTTGAAACGATTGTGGTGTAGAGCGGGGACTGCTCATCTAATAAGTAGCCTGAGCAGTGCGTCCCAGCTTTTTTAGCAGCTCGATTGCTTGACGCTGTTCTTCTGGTGTGAGACCTTCCATCGCTTTCTCAATGGCACGTTGATGAGGAGGGAAGATTTCAGACAAAAATTGATGCCCTTTTTCCGTGAGTTCCGCAAAAATGACGCGGCGGTCTTCCGAACAGGGCTTGCGAATGAGCAGTTGCTTCTTCTCGAGTTTGTCCACAACGTATGTGATGTTTCCGCTGGAGATCAATATTTTTTCGCCAATTTGCTGCAATGGTTGAGGACCTTTATGAAATAATACCTCTAGTACCCCGAATTCAGTTGGATTAAGTCCATGCTCGCGAATGTGACGATTGGAGTGAGCGGTAACCCAGTTGTATGACCTCGATAAAACTACAAAAAGATCGAGGGGATCATTTCGCAGTGATTTGTCAGACATATGGACCCTCCTTTACATCGAAACTTGGATATCTTGAATTTAAGATAATCCTACATGATCATATTCAGATTTGTCAAATTGAGATAAAAAATAAAATGAAAACGCCTGTACAAACAGTTGTCTTAGTGATAAACTTTTGTTTGTAAACTAGCTGTGAAAGCGAAACAGAAGAAAGGAGGATGACCGTGGAAAAAGACATGCAGATCCTTCATCATATCCGGCAAAATCCTTTTATCACGCAACAGGAGCTGGCTGATCTGATTGGCATCTCACGTTCAGCGGTAGCTGGCTACATCGCACAGTTGACCAAACGCGGGGAAATCAAAGGACGGGCTTATGTACTTCGTGATGAAGGAATGATTGCTTGTATTGGTGGGGCAAACCTAGACCGCAAAGCACGTGGCAAGCAACAGGTGCGTCTACACTCATCCAATCCCGTAACGATTATGGAATCGTGTGGAGGGGTGGCACGGAATATCGCGGAGAACCTCGGTCGTCTTGGCTGCAATACGTCCCTCATCACCAGCATTGGTGAGGACAAGGAAGGCGAATGGCTCTTACAGGAGACGAAAAAACACGGGGTGCACATCAGCCAAGTGTGGCGACTGCCTACACAGCGGACGGGAACGTATACGGCGCTTCTCGATATCGATGGCGAGATGGTTGTTTCCTTGGCGAACATGGATATTTACGATGCGCTTACACCGGAGATGTTCGCGGAAAAATGGTCGCACATTGCAGCAGCCCACGTGGTTTTCATCGATACAAACATTCCGGCGGACTGCTTGGCCTACATCATCGAACGATGCCGGGAGGAAAACATCCTGCTCTTCGTTGACCCGGTCTCTTCCATTAAAGCAAAGAAGCTCCCACAGCAATTGGACGGAGTAGAAGCGATTTTGCCGAATCGCGAAGAAGCCGAGCTGATGGCTGGCATGAAGATCACGACGATCGAAGAATGCGCCGAGGCTTGCCGCAAGATCAGGGAACGAGGCGTCAAGCACGTCATCGTGACCTTGGGTGAAGAAGGCATTTACTATCAATCCGAGGACGTCGAGGAGCATATGTCTCCGTATCCAACGCAAGTAGTAGATGTAACAGGTGCAGGAGATGCGTTCGCGTCGGGACTCTTGTATGGCATTGTAAACGGAGAGTCTTTCCAGAGAGCGTGCCGCCTTGGATTGGCAGCATCCGCTCTGACATTGCAAACAGAGCAGTCCGTATCTCCTCTATTAAAAGCAGAACAATTGGAACTGGCCGTAGAACAATTCGAAAAGGAGCGATAAGAGATGAAACAATATTTGACCTTTACTGAGGAAGTACGCCACGCACTGGAGAACAACCTGCCGGTAGTTGCGCTGGAGACGACGATTATTTCGCACGGTATGCCATACCCGCAAAACATTGAAATGGCAAAAGAAGTAGAGCAAATCATTCGCGACAACGGTGCTGTACCAGCTACGATCGGGATCATGGACGGCAAAATCAAAATCGGCTTGACTGACAGCGAGCTGGAAGAGTTTGCGACGAATAAAAATGTAGCAAAAGTAAGCCGTCGCGACTTCGCTTACATTTTGGCTAGCGGTAAAATCGGTGCGACTACAGTAGCCGCTACCATGATCGCAGCTGAGATGGCTGGCATCCACATGTTTGCAACTGGCGGTATCGGCGGGGTACACCGTGAAGGCGAAATCACTTGGGACGTATCTGCTGACCTGACTGAGCTGGCGCAAACAGATGTCGCTGTAGTATGCGCAGGCGCGAAATCGATCCTCGATATCGGCCGCACACTCGAATATTTGGAAACGCAAGGTGTACCAGTTGTAGGCTACCGCACGGATGAATTCCCATCCTTCTTCGCTCGCGAAAGCGGATTTGGCGTAGACATGCGCATCGATACACCAGAAGAAGTCGGTAAGATGATGAACACCAAATGGGATCTCGGCCTCAAAGGCGGTATGATTATCGCGAACCCAGTACCAGAATCCGATGCACTGAACCACCAGGAAATCGAGGCTGTGATCCAAAAAGCACTCGCAGAAGCAAAAGAAAACAACATTGCAGGTAAACAGGTAACGCCATTCATGCTCGATAAAGTGAAAAAGCTGACAGAAGGCAAGAGCTTGGCAACGAACATCGCGCTGGTGAAACACAATGCTGAAGTAGCTGCAAAAATCGCGGTGGCTTATCAGAAAGAAGCGAATCAAGGTAAATAAGAGAGCGAAGATCGACCAATTGCTTTTCTGAACAACAAAATAGCCAAAGAAAAACGAGCCTCTAGAATCGCTTCTAAGGCTCGTTTCGTTTATTTTACTCATTTCCACCAATGTTGCATTCCACGGATTCCAACGTCCCACAGCTTAGCGTTTCCGGATACGATAATGGTAATTTCGTTTACCTCGTTAAAAGGCAACTCTCTTAAAGCCTCTGCCCCTTGATAAGATTGTTCGTTTAACTGAGATATTTCTTGTCCATCTACGATGATTTTGGCTTCACCCTTAGAGTCTCCATTGTCGGGAATGCCGAAATAGAAATAGATCCAGACATTTTTTTGGTTCCCCAGAATATAGTTGTATGTTTTGGTTGATTCCCCTTCACTGCTATACACGTTCATTTTGGGCTCTATTCGCTCACCTGCTACCGTGAAGCTTGGGAGGTTCTCAGTCATAGGTGTCGTTCCTGTCACTTCTTTCATAACCGTTAATGATTGAATAGGGCCTTCTCTTTTTTTGATGATTTCAGAGACCACCATGACTCCAATTATAAGGACAACAATAGATAGAGCAGAAGCCATGAGCTTTTTATAAGAAATGTTTGAAGAAAATCCAACTCGATAGGCAACATAGCCAATCGCTGCACCTAATGTATTGGATATAACATCATCTATATCAAAGCTACCAAGATATGTTAAAGCCTGAAGAGTTTCTAGAACGAGAATCGCTAAGACAAACAAGGATATGAACTTCCCAAATCGTACACGATACAACAGGGGAAATAGTATTCCAAAAGGGATAAAAGCAGCAACGTTTCCAAAAGAAAAAAGCCACATAAAAGTTAGTTCTGGAAATTTAAGTGGTACTCCTTCTGGGACAAGGATAAAGGTGTACCCTTCTAAACTGGTTGCACCTTCGAGCCTGTTAAACGCAAAGAACATAAAAAATAAAATTAAAATCGTATAGCATATGGTGCCAACTAAGAGGATTTTCCGTGATTTCGTTTCCATAAATTTAATCTCCTTAAAGCTATTTGTTTCTGAATGATCTTACTCTGAACTAATACGTAAGTGATTAGCTGCTAGTCACATCCTTCATTTAACACAAGAAATGTTCTAGGCCGAAGAGCAGCTGTTGATAACATTGCGAGCGCTTCGTCCGGCAGAAAAGTCCATTTAGAAAAAAATTGAAAAAAGTACTTGATATACCCTGAGGGGGTATTGTATAGTAAAGGTGTGATCAGGAAACAACGTAAGGGAAACGATACGATAAAATATACCCCTAGAGGGTATTTGGAGGGATTAAAATGAGTGCCAAAACAGCAGAGGCAACAGTTGCAATCTCAGGGATGACTTGCGCAGCTTGTGCACTGCGCATCGAAAAGGGCTTGGGAAAAATAGAGGGAGTGGAAACCGCCAACGTCAATCTGGCTTTGGAAAAATCCACAGTCGTCTTCGATCCAACGAAAACGAACATCGACGACATCCGCTCCAAAATTGAATCGCTTGGCTATGGAGTCATTACTGACAAGGTGGAGCTAAACATCTCGGGAATGACATGTGCGGCCTGCTCCACACGGATCGAGAAAGGCTTGAACAAAACAGCCGGGGTTCTGAAGGCAAACGTGAACTTGGCGATGGAAACAGCCACTGTCGAGTACGATTCATCGCAGGTAAGTGTGACGGACATTATTCAAAAGGTAGAGAAGCTCGGGTATCAGGCGACTCGCAAGGAAGAAGGAAAAGAAGAAGAAAAAGTAGATCGTCGCCAGGAAGAAATTAAACGTCAGACCCGCAAGTTCTGGATTTCCGCGATTCTGTCGCTCCCGCTGCTCTGGTCTATGGTGAGCCACTTTTCCTTCACCTCGTTTATCTGGCTGCCTGAAATATTGATGAATCCGTGGGTACAGCTCGCATTAGCAACACCCGTACAATTCATCATCGGAGCACAGTTTTACGTGGGAGCTTTCAAAGCCCTTCGCAACAAGAGTGCCAACATGGATGTGCTGGTCGCTCTAGGTACCTCGGCCGCTTACTTCTACAGCTTGTGGGTAGCGATCGACTCCATTGGCAGTCACGGAGGTCATATGCTCGAGCTGTACTTTGAAACGAGTGCGGTACTGATCACCTTGATCGTGTTGGGTAAACTGTTTGAGATGAAGGCGAAAGGACGCTCTTCGGAAGCGATCCGCAAGCTGATGGGCTTGCAAGCAAAAACAGCAGTAGTCGTACGGGATGGCGTCGAAATGACCATTCCTGTAGAAGAAGTGAGACTGGGCGACGTCGTTCACGTGAAGCCGGGCGATAAAGTACCTGTCGATGGCATCGTCATGGAAGGACAGTCCGCTGTTGATGAGTCCATGCTGACTGGTGAAAGCATTCCGGTGGATAAAGCCGCAGGCGATACCGTCATCGGGGCCACTTTGAACAAAAACGGCTTCTTGAAGGTTCAAGCAACCAAAGTCGGAAAAGAAACGGCTCTGGCGCAAATCATTAAAGTAGTGGAAGAAGCACAAGGAACAAAAGCACCAATTCAACGCGTAGCTGACAGTATCTCTGGGATTTTTGTCCCAATCGTCGTAGGGATTGCTATTCTTACCTTCTTGATCTGGTACTTCTTCGTTATACCTGGCAACTTCGGTGAGGCTTTGGAAAAAGCAATTGCTGTACTCGTAATCGCTTGCCCGTGCGCCCTCGGTTTGGCTACACCGACCTCGATCATGGCGGGTTCTGGACGCGCAGCTGAGCTGGGCATCTTGTTCAAAGGCGGGGAGCATCTGGAGACGGCTCACCACCTGGATACGATCGTCCTCGATAAAACAGGGACTGTAACCAAAGGCGAGCCAGAACTGACAGACGTCATTGCCATTAATATCGAAGAACAAGAGCTGCTCTCTTTGGTCGGTGCCGCAGAGAAAAATTCCGAGCACCCATTGGCTCAAGCCATCGTTCGCGGAATTGCAGATAAAGGAATCGCCTTGACTGATACAGGTTCGTTTGAAGCCATTCCAGGTTTCGGTATCCGGGCAACCGTTGCTGGCAAAGAAGTACTCGTCGGTACCCGCCGCTTGCTGGAAAAACATCAAATTTCGTACCAAGCAGTATCTGATACCATGCTGGAACTGGAGCGCTCTGGTAAAACAGCGATGCTCGCAGTCGTCGAAGGCAAGCTCGCTGGCTTGATTGCCGTAGCGGATACGATCAAGCCAACCTCCAAGCAAGCTGTTCAGCGCATGAAAGCAATGGGATTGACTGTGATCATGATGACCGGTGACAACCGTCAAACTGCCGAGGCCATTGCCCGTGAAGCAGGAATCGATCACGTCATCGCAGAAGTCCTGCCCGAAGGCAAAGCCGCAGAAGTGAAAAAACTGCAAGAACAAGGCAAAAAAGTCGCGATGGTCGGCGATGGTATCAACGATGCTCCTGCACTCGCAACCGCTGACGTCGGAATGGCAATCGGTACAGGTACAGATGTGGCGATGGAAGCAGCCGATATTACCCTGATGCGCGGCGAACTGACCAGTGTCGCAGACGCCATCGAGATGAGCAAACTCACCATCCGCAACATCAAGCAAAACCTGTTCTGGGCATTGGCCTACAACACCTTGGGCATCCCGATTGCCGCAATCGGCTTCCTCGCTCCATGGCTTGCCGGTGCCGCAATGGCCTTCAGCTCCGTATCCGTTGTACTCAACGCACTGAGACTGCAACGAGTAAAACTGTAACAACAGTAACAAGCGGCTTTGTCCGCCTTACCTATACAATTATCATTTAAGGAGAGATTGATCATGACAAATATCACATTGAACGTAGAAGGCATGTCTTGCAACAAATGCGTAGCGCGCATCGAGAACACATTGAAAGAACTGGGTGCAGAAGGCAAAGTAAACCTGGCTGAAAAAAAGGTTGAGGTTTCCTACAACGAGAGCGACTTGACTCTCGATGCAGTAAAAGAAGCAATCGAAGACCAAGGCTACGACGTCGTTTAAGCATCGAGTCTTTGAAAAGCAAAGCTCCTGCCTGATTCATTGAGGCAGGGGCTTTTTGGTGTTGAGGTAAAAGTGGCTGTAGTGGAGGGGAAGAAGCCCATTTCCAGTCTACGCTTCGGCCTACGCCCCGCAAGGGGTTAGACTGTCCGCTCCGAAATGAATGTCGGGAGCGCTTCAAAAGTAGAGTTTCGAAGATGTATTCGCAGAGGTTGAAGCTGAAAACCCCCGCCATTCATTTCGGAGCTAGGTAGGGCTCCAGAGGCGCTAGGACTGGAAATGTTCTTCTTCCCAAGCGGCTTTTTTCTACATCCTGAAAGATCATTCAAGAAGTCATTAAAAGCATGTAGACTCCCAACAGCTCGTAGAGGAAACAGGAGAAATAAGCGAAGATCTTTGGACACACCTACCGAGGCGTAGTGAAAAAAAGAGAAACTGATTTTAGCGTCCACCTCTGAGACGCATCTTGAATGGACTACTTTGGACGCGGTTTCGCTTTTTTTCACGGAGCCGGGCATCCCATGCTCCCGTGCAGGGGTTCCAAGAATCTGAGCGTTTTCTCCTGTTTCCTCCCCACCACAACAGCGAGTATAACGCACTAATCTTTCAATCGAATAAGCAACGAACAGCTAATCCAATCCGACTCATAAAGAAAAACAGAATCGAGTTAAAACTGTGCTAAACGAACGTTCACAATAACTGGAAGCGAGCGTATAATTCAAATCACAATCACGATTCAAATAAGAAACAACACATACGGCCTAGTTCCGAGATTCTCGGAAGCGGGGGAACCAATCTTTTGGGGTTAATCCTGAGTGATCAGGAGGGATGAGAAAATGTCTTCTCTGCCATCCTACCCGTCAGCTAACCTCGTCGGCCAAAGCAGGGAAGGTCATGGATGGATAAAGTCTAGGCATATAATACGCAATAAGGAGATTCCTTGCGGGCGTGTGATAGGCCGATGCAGGCTTTTTCTTTAGGACCTTTGTTCTGGAGAAGAATCATGTATCGGCCTATTTTTTATGGAAATACCGACGAGCAGCTTACGCGATACAGACGTGAAGGGAATGGTGTGGATCGCTGGGAGGCAGTCGGTAAGACATAAACCGCTGACAATCGAAATCAGGAAGACAGAGTACAGGGAGTCCTGAAAATGGACGCCAGGTATTACGTAAGCCTGCGGATTTTCAACACAAGTAAAAATCAAGCGTGCCTGCTTGGTTTTGCTGGAGTGTGGAAACTTCGCGGGCTTTTTTCATTCACGAAAAAAACGAAAGATGGGGGATACCATGCCCAAAATGAAAGTCCATCAACTGACAAAAGTGTTCGGCAAGCAGCCCGAGTTAGCCTTGAAGCTGCTGGCAGAAGGACGAACGAAAGAACAAATTTACAAGCAAACCGGCCAGTCCATCGGTGTCAATCAGGTCAGCTTTGAAGTCGAGGAAGGTGAAATCTTCGTCATCATGGGCCTGTCCGGCAGCGGCAAGTCAACGTTAATTCGACTGTGTAATCGACTGATTGACCCAACGAGCGGAAGCATCGAGATCGATGGCGAAGAGATCGTGGACATGAAGGCGACAGCCTTGCGCGAGGTTCGGAGGAAGAAGCTCGGGATGGTTTTCCAAAATTTCGCCCTGTTTCCGCAGCGAACGGTACGGGAAAACGTCGAGTTTGGATTGGAGATTCAACAAGTACCGCCCGGGCTCCGGCAAGAAAAAGCACGGGAAGCGCTTGCGCTCGTTGGATTAACCGAGTGGGAAAACGCGTACCCGGATCAATTGAGTGGAGGTATGCGCCAGCGGGTCGGATTGGCCCGGGCGTTGGCTAATAATCCAGATATTCTCTTGATGGACGAAGCGTTCAGTGCACTGGACCCGCTCATTCGAAAAGACATGCAGGATGAACTGCTGGAGCTTCAGATGACGATGAAAAAGACGATCCTGTTCATTACACATGACTTGCACGAGGCGTTGCGGCTGGGCGATCGGATTGCCTTTATGAAGGACGGACAGATCATTCAGATCGGCCGCCCGGAAGAAATCATGGCAGACCCAGCGGATGAGTTCGTACGGAAGTTCGTCGAGGATGCCGACCTGTCCAGGGTGCTCGTTGCTGAAAATGTGATGAAACGGGCAGAAGCAATTACGCCTGACAAAGGGGCGCGAGTAGCGCTGCAACTCATGATGGATAACGGCGTGTCCAGCTTGTACGTCGTGGACAAAAAGCGTACACTGCTCGGCTTGATTACGGCGTATGACGTATCACTCGCGATCGGTACGGGAGATTCGCTGGAGACGATCATGAATACCGATCTCCCTACCGTTTCGCCTGACGCACGTCTGCACAGTTTGTTCCCGATGATGGCAGACCTGCACGTCCCGATTGCGGTAGTGGGCGAGCAGCAGCGTTTGTTGGGTGTCATCGTAAAAGGAGCGGTGTTGGGCGGGCTGGTAGGCAAAGTCAATGTCCAAGAGCACCAGAGAGCAGAGGTGATGAGTGATGGACGTCGTGCCTAAGCTGCCGATTGGCGAATGGATGGAAGGGTTCGTGGAGGTGCTGGGCCAGTACAAAGGGGTATTGTTTGATCCGGTGTCTATCGTCATTTCCACGATGGTGACTTACTGTTCCACGGTTTTGGCAGAGATACCTTCGCTGATCCTCATCTTGCTGCTAGGGGGCGCCACATGGGTTTTTGCAGGAAAAGCATCCATGGTCTTTACGGTTATCGGACTTTCTCTCATTCACAACTTGGGGTACTGGGATGAAACGATCGAGACATTGGGACTCGTCCTCACTGCCACCATGATTTCGATCGCCATCGGGATTCCGGTGGGCATTCATTGCGCGGGACACGATACGTTTCGCAATCTGGTCACGCCAGTACTTGATTTGATGCAGACGATGCCAGCGTTCGTTTACTTGATTCCCGCGATCTTTTTCTTCGGCTTGGGCGAGGTGCCGGGAGTCATTGCCTCCGTTATTTTTGCTTTGCCGCCAATTGTACGACTCACGAACTTAGGCATACGTCAGGTCCCAGCGGAAATGGAGGAAGCGGCGGACGCCTTTGGCGCAACCGGGTGGCAAAAGCTCGTGAAAGTACAACTGCCGTATGCGAAATCGACGATCTTGGCGGGAGTCAATCAGTGCATCATGCTCGCCCTGTCGATGGTGGTCATAGCGGCTATGATCGGGGCGAAAGGCTTGGGTGCAGACGTATATCGCGCCGTTTCGCAAGTGGATATAGGAAGAGGATTCGAGGCGGGGCTATCCATCGTGATTATCGCTATCGTCTTGGATCGGCTTACTCAACATGCAGGAAAAAAGGAGAGAAACACATGATGAACAAAATGGTTCCAGCTTTACTGGCAGTGATGATGGGAGCGACGGCTTGGCTCGCAGGCTGCTCTAGTCCAAACACAAACACAGAAATACCGACAGCAACGGTGATCGGTCCAATTTCTTCTGAGACATCGGACAACGCGTTGGGAGAAAAGCTCGACTACAAAATCATCGGAATCGACGCAGGAGCAGGCTCGATGGTGAAGACAGAGGAAGTCATGAATCTATATGGCTTGGATAAATGGCAGCTTGTCGAAGGCTCAGATGCAGCAATGACAGCAGCTTTGATCAAGGCGTATGAAGCGAAGGAACCGATTATCATTACGGGCTGGACGCCCCATTGGATGTTTAAAAAGATGGATTTGAAATATTTGGCGGACCCGAAGAACGGCTTTGGCGGAGCGGAACAAATCCATACCATCGTGCGAAAAGGGCTGAAAGAGGATCAGCCTGCTGCCTATCAATTTCTGGATAAGTTCTGGTGGGAGCCAGCCGACATGGAGTCGGTCATGGTCCAAATGATTGACGGAAAAGATCCGGAAGTGGCTGCTGCGGAATGGGTAAAAAACAACAAAGCCAAAGTAGCGAAATGGGTGGCGGGCATCCAGCCTGTCCAAAAAGAGAAGCTGACTCTCGCGTATGTAGCATGGGATTCTGAAATTGCCAGCACACACGTCGTAGAGCATGTGCTGGAGCAGAAGCTGGGGTATGAAGTCGAAGTGAGTCAGGTGCAGACTGGACCGATGTGGGCAGGAGTTGCCATTGGGGATGTAGATGGGATGGTTGCGGCTTGGCTGCCGTCTACAGATACGAGCTATTTGAAAAAATTTGGTGGGCAAATCGAGGATTTGGGTCCGAATCTCGACGGAACCAAAATCGGACTCGTGGTTCCTTCGTACATGAACATCTCGTCCATTGAGGATCTCCAATAAGGAAAGGGAGGCGCTGCTATGAAGCATTATCTCGTAATGGGCAAGGGGGAAGCATTCACTTCTTTTGTCCAGACACTATGCTGCGACAGTTTGCCAGCTTTTTGGGGAAGGAATCCTGGTGCCTTTTCATTGAGAGCGGGGCCTGGAGACAAGACGATTCAGCGTTTTTTGCCCATCTCATTTGACGAGTGCTACCGCGATCAGGAATCCTTGCTGCTCTATCATTCCGTCTACATCTTTCCCGATGAGTGGGCGGAAGGACGTGACTTCGTTACACTGTTCAAGCAGCTGGGCACCTGCCGGATTTTTGTGATGACGCAGGAGCATCGGAACGCGATGTTATACAAGTCTCTCGGGGCAAATCACGTCATCGTGAGCCAGCCCGGGTATAAAGGCTACGGCTGGTTGGCTGAACAAATGAGTGGGTAAGAGAGGAATAGAAAAGGCTCCGCCTGCAAATGAGGCGGAGCCTTGTTTTCGTGAAATTAGCCCAACATTTTTTCGAGGTCCTTGTCCAAAACATAAACCTCGATCCGTTCCCCCATTTTCGTGCTGATGTCGCTATGACTCGATAGTACCTTGCAGCTTGTCAGCTTTTCTACGATTTCTTCTGATTCTTCGCTGTACATTTCACGGAGAACCTCGCGCATTTCTTTGACGATGCGGCGACCTTTATCGTGACTGGACAGATGCTTTTCTTCGACGGTGAGAACACCTTTGAACCTGGCGATGACCATATCACCGACGATGTAGGTCTTCGCTTCCTGTGGACCTCGTCCAATCAGTTCGCGCTGAAATTTTATGAATGCTTCGCTGATTTCTGCTTCCAGCTTTTTTTTGTTAGAGATGGCCAAACGCCATACCTCCCATAATTTATCATTGTGCCTAATATTACTCAGCAGTGTAGAGACTGTCAAACAAATAGGCTGATTATGTGAAAAAGCAAGAGAAACGATGAAATATCATGATCGGATGAGGCCTGATAGGTTTAAATCGCTTACACGGATAAAGAATGCAAAAATCGTGTGAAAAAGACTGAAATAGGACATTAACATCCGATTATGCCGGACGTATAATGAGACTCGTAACCAACAATTGCAAATATGGCCAAATCCCGAGGCACTCGGGAACGGAGGACCCAATCAGTAGGGGTTAATCCCACGCATGAATCGTGGGAGGGATGAGACACTCTTTCGCCATCCTACCCGTCAGCTAACTTCGTCGGCTAAAGCGAGGGAGGTCTAAAGACCGCCTATTTGAGGAGGCCTTTTTGTTTTCCATTTGGGACGACAAAGGTTGACTCAAAACGTAATGCAGGTCTTTTCGTTTTGCTCAAAAACGGCCAATGACCGTTTTACTCACAAGTAAATAGCTGTTTTTTTGAAAAAGGAAACGGGAGACAAAACGCAAAGAAGGCAACTTCAAGTCGGCTGGGCGTTAGGTAGACCAATGAGTACTTTTTCTCCGATACAAAGGATCGTTTTATTTGCCGCGGGAAGCGGGCGACTTCGTTCGTCTGTTCATCTTCAGCTCGGTCAAATGTGGCGATCTTTCGGGGAAATCGTAAGCATTGGTCTATTTTTTTATCCCAAATGGCAGGTTTTCTTCAAAAAAGAAAGCCTGTGCAGGGGATAGCGAGAGAGACGCTTCGGTCAGACTTCACGGAATAATTCGTACGGCAAAAAAGGAGGGACATTGCATGGACGTGGTTTCCATACTGCTCTTGGCGCTTTCATTTGGTGTATTTTTTGCACTCATCAAGTTTTGTGACGCCGTGGTAAGAGAACAGGGAGGGAAAGAGAAATGATCTGGTTGCTGCTGATTGTGGCAGGGCTTGCGATGTACCTGTGCCACGCATTGATTTACCCGGAAAAATACTAGAGGCTGATCGAATCATTCGTTCATTTGGAACCATTTTTTAGAGGGAGTAGGAGGAACTGTCGTGGACTTTATACAAATAGCGTTGGTTTTGGTGGTGCTTTTCGTGCTCGCCATACCGATGGGAAGATATTTGGCACGCTCCTTTTCGCTGGAGACGACCCGATTGGACCGTGTTTTTGGCGGGTTGGAAAAAGCGATATACAAGCTGTCTGGCATTCGCGTAGCAGATATGACCTGGAAGCAGTACGCAATGGCTGTTCTGGTCAGCAACATTTCGATGGTAGCCATTGCCTATCTCTTGCTTCGTTTGCAAGGGATGCTGCCTGGAAACCCAAGTGGTATTGCGGCGATGGAGCCGTTGCTTTCCTTTAACACAGCTGTCAGCTTTTTGACGAATACCAATCTTCAGCATTACAGCGGAGAAAGCGGATTGTCGTATCTATCACAGATGCTGGTCATTATTTACCTGATGTTTACCACGCCAGCGACAGGGATCGCGGTCGTAATGGCTTTCATGCGCGGGCTGACCGGACAGCGCAGCATCGGTAACTACTACGTAGATTTGGTACGTGCTCATACACGGGTGTTGATTCCACTGGCGATTGCCGTGACATTGCTCTTGGTGTCCCAAGGCGTGCCGCAGACGATGGAACCGACGGCAACAGCGACAACCATTAGCGGAACGGAACAACAAATCGCTCGCGGTCCGGTTGCTTCACTCGTATCAATCAAGCATTTGGGAACAAACGGGGGAGGATTCTTCGGGGTAAACTCTTCGCATCCGTTTGAAAACCCGACACCGCTTACGAATGTGATTGAAATTTTGTCGATGTTCTTGATCCCGGCGGCACTGCCATTCGCATTCGGCTTCATGGCGAAGAGCCGCAAGCAAGGCTGGGTTATTTTTGGAGCGATGTTCGTGATGTTCCTGGCGTTCTTGATTACGGCGTATGCCAACGAAGTAAACGGCAACCCGGCGCTGGAACGGGCTGGCCTGTCACAAGAAATGGGCAGCATGGAAGGAAAAGAAGTCCGCTTTGGTATCGCACAAAGCGCCTTGTTCACTGCCGTGACAACAGCGGCAACGACAGGAACCGTGAACAACATGCACGATACATTGACACCACTTGGCGGCTTGGTTCCGCTCGGTGAAATGATGCTCAACTGCGTATTCGGCGGAGATGGCGTCGGAACGATTAACATTTTGATGTATGCGATTTTGGCTGTATTCTTGGCGGGCTTAATGGTAGGACGTACGCCTGAATTCCTCGGCCGCAAGATCGAAGGAAAAGAGATGAAGCTGATCGCCATCGCGATTCTCGTTCATCCCCTGATTATTTTGGCGCCAACCGCCATTGCATTGGCAACAGAAATGGGATCGTCCGCAGTGTCGAATCCAGGCTTCCACGGTATTTCACAAGTGCTGTATGAGTACACTTCTTCGGCAGCCAACAACGGTTCCGGTTTTGAAGGGTTGGGCGACAACACGCCATTCTGGAACATTTCTACCGGACTCGTCATGCTGTTCGGTCGATACGTCTCGATCATTACGATGCTGGCGGTAGCAGGCTCCTTGCTCACAAAAACGCCAGTACCGGAAACGATGGGTACACTGCGCACAGACAATAGTGTATTCACAGTGATTCTGATTGCGACTGTAGTAATCGTAGGCGCACTGACATTCCTGCCTGTGCTTGCGCTCGGTCCAATCGCCGAGTGGCTCACAATCCGTTAAGGGGAAGTTCAAAAGCCGACTTTTTGAACATCGATTTGAAAATGAATACTAGAGGCGAAGGAGTAATTTTCCATGAGTAGAACGCGCACGGTTGCGCTTCCTAAAGATTTGTACCAGCGGGCCTTTGTCGAGTCTTTCAAAAAACTGGACCCGCGTGTAATGATGAAAAATCCAGTCATGTTCGTGGTAGAGATCGGGTTCTTCATTACGCTTCTCCTGACGTTTGTGCCCAATTTGTTCGGGGGAGCTTCGGACCCGCTTTACAACGGCGTCGTCAGCTTTATCCTGTTCGTGACGATTTTGTTCGCCAACTTCGCAGAAGCCTTGGCAGAAGGGCGCGGCAAAGCACAGGCAGAGAGCTTGAAAAAAACGAAGCAGGACACGCAAGCAAAAAAAGTGGGGAAAGATGGTCGGATTCAAGTCGTCAGTTCCACAGAACTGCGAAAAGGCGATCTGGTCATCGTGGAAGCAGGCGAGCTGATTCCATCCGACGGGGAAATCGTCGAGGGTGTCGCCTCAGTGGACGAATCAGCGATTACGGGTGAATCTGCTCCGGTCATTAAAGAAGCAGGTGGCGATTTCAGCTCTGTCACGGGAGGTACACGTGTCGTCAGTGACCGCATCCGTGTCCGCGTGACGACGGATCCCGGCGAATCGTTTTTGGATCGCATGATTTCGTTGGTAGAAGGCGCGAAGAGACAGAAGACTCCGAATGAAATCGCGTTGAATACGCTGTTGGTCAGCTTGACGTTGATTTTCCTGATCGTCTGCACGACCTTGCAGCCGATTGCGAACTATGTGAATGCAGCCATTCCGGTTGCGACTCTGATTGCCTTGCTCGTATGCTTGATTCCGACCACGATTGGCGGACTCTTGTCAGCGATTGGGATTGCGGGTATGGACCGGGTCACACAGTTTAACGTCATTGCCATGTCTGGTAAAGCCGTTGAGGCATCTGGTGACATCAACACCATTATTTTGGATAAAACGGGAACGATCACGCACGGAAACCGGATGGCTGCCGAGTTTGTCACCGTAGGCAACAGCAAGAGCACGGAATTGAACCGAGTAGCTGCACAAAGCTCGGTCCATGACGAAACACCGGAAGGACGCTCTGTCGTAGAGCTGGCGAAAAAACAAGGGCTGGCACCTGCTGAACTGGAATTGCCCGGTTCCGAAGGCGTGGAGTTCCGCGCTGAAACAAGAATGAGCGGGACGAATCTGGCAAACGGTATCCTCATCCGCAAAGGGGCCGTCGACGCCATCAAAAAATACGTAGCAGAGCAAGGGGGCAGCATTCCTGCTGATTTGGATGAAAAAGCAAACCGGATTGCAACGGCGGGCGGCACGCCATTGGCTGTAGCAGAAGGCAATGCGATTCTCGGTTTGATTTACTTGAAGGATACCGTAAAGCCAGGGATGCGCGAACGCTTTGAGGAGCTGCGTCGGATGGGAATTCGTACGGTCATGTGCACGGGGGATAACCCGCTGACAGCAGCGACGATTGCCCGCGAAGCTGGTGTAGATGATTTCGTAGCGGAAGCCAAGCCGGAAGACAAGATTGCGCTGATCCGCAAAGAACAAGCGGCAGGCAAGCTGGTCGCCATGACAGGTGACGGTACGAATGACGCGCCAGCTCTCGCACAAGCCGATGTCGGTTTGGCGATGAATACGGGTACGGTAGCGGCGAAGGAAGCAGCGAACATGGTCGATCTGGATTCTGACCCGACCAAAATCATCGAGGTCGTGGCGATTGGCAAACAGCTTTTGATGACACGCGGTGCATTGACGACGTTCAGTATCGCCAATGACGTAGCGAAATACTTCGCGATCATTCCTGCGATGTTCATGCTGGCGATCCCACAAATGAGTGCGCTCAACATTATGGGCTTGGCTACACCGCAAAGTGCGATTTTGTCCGCGTTGATCTTCAATGCGATCATCATCCCGATCCTCATTCCGTTGGCGATGAAAGGTGTGAAATACACGCCAATGAGCGCGACAAAGCTGCTTAGCTGCAATCTGGTGATCTATGGCTTGGGAGGAATTATCGTTCCGTTCGTGGGCATCAAGCTGATTGACTTGGTTTTGACCGGATTGAATCTGGTGTAACTCATATTGAAAAAAGAAAGCTCAGGTGAACCGATATGATATTGAAAAATTTGCGTCTCAGCCTCGTTTTGCTGCTGATTTGCGGCATTGCCTACCCGCTGGCGATGACAGGTATTTCACAGGTTGTCATGCCTGCACAAGCAAGCGGCAGTCTCATCACCGATGCGAGCGGCAAGGTGGTCGGCTCCGAGCTGATTGGGCAGACATTCACCGATCCGAAGTACTTCTGGGGACGCATTTCTTCTATTGATAATAATGCGTCAGGCTCTGGCTCGAACAATTACGCGCCATCCAATCCGGCCCTGATCGAACGTACGCAAAAGGATATCGCCGCATTTCTGGCAGCGAATCCTGGCGTGAAGCAGGAAGACATCCCGGCTGATTTGCTGACCAACTCCGCTTCCGGTCTGGACCCGCATATCTCGCCAAAAGCTGCCCAAATACAAGTGGAGCGTGTAGCGAAGGCGCGCAATCTCGAACCGGTACAACTACAGGCTCTGATTGAAGCGAATACAGAGGGAAGAAGCTTGGGTGTATTCGGAGAGCCGCGTGTCAATGTAGTGAAGCTGAATTTGGCTTTGGACGAAATGAAGAAGTAAAGAATGAAGGAGGGCTGCGAGATGGTAGAGCAGTTTCGGCGAAAATCCCCGGAGGAAATCTTGCAGTCCATCTCCAGAATGCACCGGGGCAGGCTGAAAATCATTCTGGGGGCAGTCAGTGGTGCAGGGAAAACCTATCACCTGCTAATGGAAGGGCAGACGCTTAAGAAAAAAGGGATTGATGTGGTCGTAGCTGGCTCAGGTGAGGCCACTCATCCCAAGCTGGCGCAAAAGCGGGAGGGGCTGGAGCAAATCCAGCCAATCATCTGGTATTCCCTCGGGGAAGCGAGGCATGATCTGGACGTTGCAGCCATTATCGAGCGAGACCCGGAAGTCGTCCTCGTAGACGGCTTGGCTCATCGCAATCGTCCAGATGCCCCGCGTCCAACCAGCCTGGACGATGTTCAGTATTTGCTGAACCACAATATTAGTGTGATCGCGACGGTCAACATTTACGAATTGGCCGGGATGAAAGAGATGGCAGAGCGACTGACGAAGGCAGAGGTGCGGATCGACCAGTGTGTCCCGGAAGATACGCTTGCCATGGCCGACGAGGTGAAACTGCTAGACGTTACGCCAGAAGCCATTCTGAAACGGCTGCAAGAAGACGATCGCAACCCGACTCGAACCAAGCATCCGCTGTTTCGCAGAGACAATCTGCATGTGCTGCGGGAACTCGCTCTTCGGTTCGTAGCTACGGGCGTAAACGAGGATTTGGAGGATTATCGGGAGAAGCACGGCATGGTGGGGGCGTCAGGAGCCACAGAGAAGGTTCTGGTTTCTGCCCAGTATCATTGGAACGGCTCGATATTGGTTCGGCGCGGACAACAGGTTGCCAAGCGGCTCGGCGGAGAGCTCTTGGTCGTCTGTTTTCTCCCTTTATCCAAGAAGCTGACGAAGGAAGAAGCGACTTTTAAGAGATCCATCGGAAAGCTCGTGGACAAAGTCGGAGGTACCTTCGAAGAGCAGATGCTTGCACGAGAAAAGGAAGTAGCAAACGAGCTCGTCGCCTATGCGATGGAGAATAATGTGACTCGAATCGTCATGGGGCAGTCCAAGCGTACGCGCTGGGAAGAGATATGGTATGGCTCCATCGTCCATAAGATTCTTCGGCAAACGAAAAATATCGATATTTTGATCGTGGCGGATCGTTCCGAGCGGGACGGTGAGCGTGTCATGCCGACCAAGCGAGAACAAGCGGTAACGGCCAATCCATACCGACGACTCTCCGATGAGGAGATGCAGCAGGAAATCGGGAAAATCAAGCGCGGTACGCTAAAAGTATATGTAGGAGCCGCACCTGGTGTCGGCAAGACGTACACGATGCTGAGAGAAGGCAACGAGCTCGCCGAAAATGGCATCGACGTGGTGATTGGGCTTTTGGAAACACATGGACGAAAAGAAACCAGTGAGCAGGTAGGGGGACTTCCTCTCATCCCGCGCAAGCGCATTCCGTACAAAAACGTGACGCTGGAAGAAATGGACACGGACGAAATTATCCGGCGAAATCCGGAGGTCGTGCTGGTAGATGAACTGGCACATACGAATGTGCCGGGGAGTGCCTATGAGAAGCGATACCACGATGTCGAGAAGATTTTGGCTGCGGGTATTTCTGTCATATCCACGATGAACATTCAGCACCTCGAGAGCTTAAATGACAGTGTAGAGCAGATCACCGGAATCCGCGTGCGAGAGACGGTGCCAGACCATATTCTGCATCAGGCAGATGAGGTAGAGCTGATCGATATTTCACCCAAAGCGCTGCGTCAGCGGATGCGGGAGGGCAATATTTACGCGATGGAAAAGGTGGAGCAATCTCTGACCAACTTTTTCAAAACAGGGAATTTGATCGCGTTAAGGGAGCTGGCCTTGCGTGAGGTGGCAGACGACGTCGATGAACGCTTGGAGGCGTGGGAGCGACGAACGCTGCGCGGGCCTTGGCGACAGCGGGAAGTGATTTTTGTCTGCGTCAACCTGCGTGCAGACAGTGAACGATTGATTCGACGAGGGTTTCGCATCGCGTATCGCTTGAAAGCGACCTGGCATGTAGCTTACGTGCAGGATCATCCGTCGCTGACAGAAGAGGAAGAGACACAGCTGGCGAAGCTGAAGGCACTAACAGAGCGGCTCGGGGGTCGTTTCGAACGATACGAAGCCCCTTCCCGACGCAAAGTTTTCACCAAGCTGGTTTGGCATATGAACGAAAAAGGAACGACACAGGTAGTCATCGGGCAGTCGGCGCGGACCCGCTGGAAGGAAATTCTCGAGGGTTCGGTCATCCAGCGATTATTGCGGGAGGTCCGACACATGGATGTGCTGGTCGTGGCTGATCACGCACCCGATATGATGTGAGGGAGGGTAATGATGGGCACAGAAAAAGAAGGGCAATGGGACCAAAGCGTGGCAGATGCCTATAGCCGTTTGGAGTGCCTGATACTAGAGCCAACTACGGAGGCAGATTTGTTTTCTAGGCTGATACGGGTCTACCTGGAGGAAGAAGAGGTGCGCATACGGCAAAAGCTAAAGCGCAAATCCTCACAGCGAATCTCTCGGGTCATGCATGAGCGGGTGGGTGAGTTTTTGGCCGGGCAGTTGGCCGGGCTTTCGTTTCAAGTGATCGACGGTCTCTTGTTTATGAAAAAAGACGAACAACTGGTCGGAGCACTCAAATGCATTCCTGATCTCGGCAGCTACGATACGCCATCTTGGAATGCGACACTCGCCCGTTTTGCCAAGCAGTATCAGAAGCGGTTCAAGCTGGCGCCAGAGAAGCTGATGTTCGTTGTCTGCTCACTCGCCAAAAGCTTGGATGCAGCCCATGCCAAGGCGTTGACCGGAATTGACGTGTGGTGCGGCGCAGCGCTAACAACTCCAGCTTATCGGGATGCGTTGCAGGTGTATGTCAACAAATATGTGGAAGTCATGGACGCGCTCCCGCAGCCAGTGAACCAAGTGTATTTCTTGAGTGCAGATGCCCATCCGAATGCGCTTGCTTGCCAATTGCTGCGCGGGGAAAAAGCTTCCTTGCCAGATCGCTGGCTGCAGCCGTCCATCAGTGATCTCATCCAATTATTGCAAACGAAGCTGTGATATACTTTTAGGGATGTTCATACGATGAATTTCCTTGGGAGGGACTTTTTATAAAAGTAAAAGTGGCTGGTATCCCGCATTTCACAGGGGCATATGTCTCTGGTACAGAATTGGCTCCTGACGCGCTTCGTACAGCAGGATTGATTGAGCAGTTGCAGCAGCATGGCTTGGATGTGCAGGATGTAGGAAATCTGCATCTTCCCGATGATTTGCCTCGCCATAATATTCCACCAGTTCGTAATTGGCCGGCTCCGCGCATGTTTTGGGATTTGCTGCAAAAGGACGCGCAAGAGTGGCTCGATACAGACGACTTTGTCTTGATGCTCGGCGGCGATTGCAGCTTGGTTGTTGCGACAGCGCAGGCTCATCAGGCTCGGTATCAGGAAAAAGCGTATCTGCTCGTGCTTGACGGTCATCTCGATGCAGTAGTTCCATCGGCTTCCCGCTGTATTGGGGCAGCAGGGATGGGATTGTGGTTTTTGCTTCAGGATCGCGGACAATGGATCGAGCCAAGCGGCTGGAATGCAGAGCGAATCCGCCTTGTCGGCTGCCAGCAGATGCCTGGAGAGACTTTCGGCGTTGACGTCATGACCTTGGCCCAGCTCACAGAAGGCAGCATCGTGGAACGAGTTTCTCATATGCTCCAATCGATCCCGCCTGATGCCAAAATCCTCATTCATTTCGACGTAGATATCATGCACAAAGACGCGATGCCTGCTGCCTATTCACCAAGTGAAATTGGACTGTCTCTGTCCGAAGCGGAGGCATTGCTGGCAACTGTCTTACGAGATTCGCGCGTGACAAGTATGGAAGTAACGGAATTCTCAGGGGCAAGGGATACCACTGGCGAGTATGCAACGAGACTGGTAGAGTTGCTCGCCCGGGCACTAGCTGCACGTGCGTAAAGCCCTCCCATCTATGAAATCAATTCGATAGAAAGTGAGCTCGGTAATCCTGATTCGTTCAGGCTGTCGGGCTCTTTTTTGCGTGCTCCTCGTGAACCAAACGATTGTTTCTCGTGAATATAGAGTGAATCTAGGAAAACAAGGAGTGGAGCAGTTATGAAAAAGCTGGCATTATGTGTGGCAGCATTGGCAGTCGTTGTATCAACGGGAATCCTCGTGTCCCCGTCGTTTTTCACAAGTAGTCCGGCAGCAGTGGTGAATGCAGCACCGTCTGTGAACACTAGCTTGTTTGTCTCGCAAAAGGCTGGAGATCCTGGAATTTTGCAAGCCGCTCAAAATGGATTTGCCCAGCCGCTTGATCTGAAAGTGACCGATCAAGGCTTTACCTTGGAAGCAAAAGAGGTTCTGGCAGACCCGCTGCGCATCAGTATTATCGCCGGGGTAAAAGACAAAGACGGCAAGGCAACAGATGTGTATTGGGATAATTTCCACGCCCCCACCCATGAATATCAAGAAATCACGATCAAGGATAAAGCGGGCAAGGTTTTACATAGCTCATCCCCCAATCAAGTGTCGTGGAAAACAAACCAGATAGGCGATTACATCCTGTTTGAACACGAGCTCAGAAGCTATTTTGACGATGGGAACAAGCTGCCGGACGAGCTGGTCGTAGAGTTCCACATGAAAAAGATGGGCAGTACCAAAGGCAACTGGCAGCTGTCGGTACCCGTGAACTTGAAAAAAGCAAAAGCTGCGACGAAAACAGTGGCTGTCAATCAGTCCTATACCTCTCCCCAAGGATTTCAGTTCGATTTGCGAGAGATTACCTTTGCACCGAGTGGAACAGAAGTGGTGATTGATTCGAATAACAAGGACTTCAGCTATCAGCTTGTCAATGAAAAGGGAGTCGTCCTTGGCGCATGGGACTCTGCAGTCGCTATCCATGATGAGAGCATTCAGAAAAACGTAATCAATACGATGAAATGGCGCGAGTCTGCTCCAGTGGAAAAAGGGCTGCGACAATTTCATTACTTCCACGACCTGAAAGAATCGAATGGTCTAACCTTTAAGCTGCATGCTGTTTATACAGAGGAAGAGCCAGGATTCAGCGTAAAACTGGACCCTGCCAGTGTGGGAGCAAAGCAAGTTACAGCAGAAAAGAATGGGACTCGCTTCACGTTTCACAAAGTATCTAAGGGCAGCGGAGAGGATCGCTACAACATCGAGTTTGAGGGGACGCTAGCGGAAGGAGTTGTGGGAATCTTCCCGTTTGATACATGGTACGTGACGGACGAAAAGGGCAAAAAGTACAGTGCGGTATACCATGTCGAGGAATCCGCCAATCAAAATGGACGGATGAAAGTAAGCGGGAATTTGGAAATCAAGGAGATGAAATCCTTGCCGAAGCAAATGACGATCACCTTTGACAGTATGTTGAAGGAGCATCGCGATGTGAGCTTAGCGGTACCTCTTTTGACAGGAAAATAAAATTTTTTAAAATAACGAGAAAGGATTTTCCAGCCCGTTCGTATTAGTGGTGAATCAACCAAAACGGAAGCTGCGCAGCATTCCCCAAAGGCTGATCGGTGATAGATGGAGGAGTAGTAGAAATGCCGGACGATCGGGAATTGATCGAGCAAATCCTGGCTGGCAATCATCAGCTGTACAGTCAGATTATCGACAGGTACAAGGGCAAGATCGTTACTTACTTGTACAAAATGATCGGTAACATGCCTGACGCACAGGATTTGGCTCAAGACGTGTTTACCAAAACCTTTTACCTATTGAAAGACTATCGGCCTGAGCACAAGTTTTCTTCATGGCTGTATCGAATCGCGAGCAATCATTGTCTCGATGAAATACGAAGACGCAAAAGGACAGAGCAGACAGCAATTGTGGAGGAACAGATCGTTGATCCAGAGACACCAGAAACCACTCTGTTAAAAAAGGAGCGAGACGCCCAGCTGGAGCGCAGTATCATGCTGCTGGATGAGGAGTATCGCGAGGTGTTCGTTCTGCATTACTTGAAGCGTCTGTCGTATCGGGAAATCAGCGAGCGACTGTCTCTTACGGAGAGCGCTGTTCAAATGCGCTTGTTCCGTGCTCGTAAAGAGATGAAGAAAAGCCTGATGAAAACAATGGGAGGGGGAGATATTTATGACATGCTTCATGTTTAATCAATGGAAGCTCTATGCAAATGGCGAGCTCCCCCCTGCCGAAAGCAAAGGACTGGAGCAGCATGCAGTAGAATGCCCACAATGTCAAATCAAGCTGCAAGAGTGGGTCGATCACATGCTGGAAGAGGAATTCTCCGCCTATCCGGAAGTTCCTGTACCCGATACGTTTACGGATGAGGTCATGGGTAAACTGTTCGAAACAGTTCCCGTACGCACTGCACGGAAGCACTCCTCCCGAACCAGAAGACAAAGGGGCTGGGATATTGTGAAGAAGACAGGATTGGTAGTAGCAGGACTTACCGCGTTGGTAGTGACAGGAACGGTTGTATCACCGACGTTTGCGAATTATGTGAATAGCTTGTTCCAGATTGAGAAGGATGCGGATAGCGGCATGAAAAATGCTGTTAATAAAGGCCTTGTCCAAAAGCTGGAGCAGAAGGTAACCGATCAAGGGATTACTTTCGAAGCAAAAGAGTTGATGGCTGACTCGATGAGGATTGCAATTATCTTTGATATGTACGACCAGAATGGCAAACAGATAGAAGACCACTCTATGAAGCTTCAGTTAATTGATTCGAACGGAAAAGATTGGTTGGCAGAGGATGGAAGAGAAGAGTCTGGGAGTAGTCATGGGCAGTTTTTCATCACTGAGCTGAGCTTGAACGATATTTTCGAATCGGCGGAGGCTACTCCTGACCAACTGACCTTGAAAATCGTACCAACAGACATCGAAGGCAAGACAGGGAAGTGGGAATTGGAAATTCCGGTCGATATGAAGAAAGCGAAAGAAGCGACCAAAACGGTTGCGTTCAAAGACGCCGTGTATCAATCACCACAAGGGCTTGAGCTTAAACTGAAACAAATCGAATTTTCCCCAAGTGCGACACGGGTTATGCTGGATTCAACGGTTCCAAAATCAGCTTACGTAGAGTTTGAACGGGCAGTGCTCATGTATGATAAGGATCATCCGGAAGGAGTCCACATCACAAACAAAAAAGTCGAACCTACTCTATCAGGAGGTGATATCGCGTACGAAATTACCAACGAGAAAGGTGAGGTCGTGGCAGCTCGGGATATGTTTGTATTAGATAAAGGAATCGCGAAAAAGAAGAATGTTCTTTACGTCTCTGGACTGTCCAGTAAACAAGAAGGAGATATCACGAAGTGGTGGCATACATTTGGCCCGCTACAGGGTGAACAAAAGTTAAAGTTTCAGCTCCAAAAAGTTTATGAGAACAAACTGGCTTCTCCCAAATTCGACCTCATTCCAGAAGACTTAAACAAGAAGGCAGCGACTTTCAAGGATGAGACAGGCAGTTCGTTTACATTCTCCTCTTTTTCGTGGACACCTGCTAGCGGGGAGGAAAAAGGTAAGGCTGTGATAACTGTAGAGGGTACACTAGGAAAAGACGTGGTCTCCATCAAATATTGGTATGTAAAAGATGAAAACGGGAAGATTTACTATGCGACATTGAGACCAGAAAGCACTAGAGACAAAGATGGACGCGTACTGGTCAAAGGCGAGCTGGTCATTCCGAAATTGGAGCAAGCACCGAAAAAGCTTACGATTTCCTATCCTGAATATACGGTGGAGCACGACGTAAATTGGGAAGTACCGATTGAAATCAAGTAGACGAATGATAGACAGGGGAAGAGGCTGACAGAGGCCTCTTCTTTTTTGTTTCGATTAGTGATTATAGAATTTTTTAAAAGTAGAGAAAGGTTTTTCCAGCAAATACGTAATAGCTAATGAATCAACCAAAACGGAAGCTGCGCAGCATTCCCCGCTGGCTTGATCTGTGATAGATGGAGGAGTAGCAAAATGCCGGACGATCAGGAACTAATCGAGCAAATCCTGGCTGGCGATCATGAGCAGTACAGACAAATTGTCGACAGATACAAGGGCAAGATCGTCGGCTATTTGTACAGGATGATCGGCAACATGCCAGACGCACAGGATTTGGCTCAAGACGTGTTTATCAAAACCTTTTATCGTTTGCACGACTATCGGCCTGAGTACAGGTTTTCTTCATGGCTGTATCGAATTGCGAGCAATCATTGTTTCGATGAAATGCGAAAACGCAAACGGACAGAGCAGGTAGAAATCGATGAGGAGCAGCTGGTTGACCTAGACACGCCAGAGACGACTTTATTGAAAAAGGAACGGGACGCAGAGCTGCAACGCAGCATCATGCTGCTGGATGAAGAGTATCGCGAGGTATTCGTCCTGTTTTACCTACAGCGACTGTCGTATCGGGAAATCAGCGAGCTACTGTCCTACTCGGAGAGCTCCGTTCAGATGCGATTATTCCGCGCCCGCAAAAAGATGAAGGACAGCCTGACGAAAACGATGGGAGGGGGAGCTATTTATGAAATGCTTCATGTTTAATCAATTGAAGCTATACGTAAACGATGAGCTTGCCCCTGCCGAGAGCAAAGGATTGGAGCAACATGTGGAAAATTGTCCACAATGCCAGAAGCACCTGCAAGAGTGGGTAGAAGGCATGCAGGAAGAGGATTTTTCCGACATTCCGGAGGCTCCTGTACCCGATGCGTTTACAGATGAGGTCATGGATAAGCTGTCTGATGCAGTTCCTCCACGTTCTACGCGCAAGCGCTCCTCCCTAACCAGAAGACAAAGGGGTTGGGATATTGTGAAGAAGACAGGATTGGTAGTAGCAGGACTTACGGCGTTGGTGGTGACTGGAACGGTTGTATCACCTACGTTTGCGAATTATGTGAATAGCTTGTTCCAGATTGAAAAGGATGCGGATAGCGGTATGAAAAACGCCGTCCATAAAGGCCTTGTCCAAAAGCTGGAGCAAAAGGCAACCGATCAAGGAATTACTGTCGAGTTAAAAGAGCTGTTGGCTGACTCGATGAGGATCGCAGTCATCTATGATGTGTACGACGAGAGCGGCAAGAAGATTGAAGATCATGTTTTGAATGCGAGACTGATGGATCAGAACGGAAAAGATTGGTTCGAGGATGATGGAGGAGATGGTTATGGAAGTTATGGAGAGTTTTTCATCACAGAGCGATATTTGAACGAAATCTTCAAATCACCTGATGCGACTCCTGACCAACTGACCTTACATTTAGAACAGACAGAAATCGCAGGTAAGACCGGAAAATGGTCATTGGAAATTCCGATCGATATGAAGAAAGCCAAGGAAGCGACAAAAACGGTTGTCTTCCAGAATACGGCTTTTCAATCGCCACAAGGTCTAGGGATTGAATTGAAAAATATCGAATTTTCCCCAAGTGCGACACGGATCATGCTGGATACTATTTCTCCAAAATCAGCTTATTTGGAGGTTGAACGAACGTCGATCCTGTACGATCGGAAAAATCCGCGAGGCGGCCATGTCACAGAAAAAGAGCGTGATTCTGCTTTTTCGGGAGAGAATATGATGTACGAAATCACCAATGAAAAAGGGGAAGTGGTAGTAGCTTGGGATATGAAATCATTGGATGATGCACTTGATAAAAAGAAGAATGTTCTTTTCACACCAAGAACAGAAGAAGAACCGGAAGAAGGACCAGAGGGCGATGTTTTGAATTGGTGGCATACATTTAGCCCGATACAGGGCGAACAAAAATTAAAGCTTGAGCTTCAGAAGATTTATGAGAAAAAACTGGCTTCGCCTAAATTTGATCTGGTTCCAACAGAACTAGACAAGAAAGGTGCGACTTTCAAGGATGAGACAACAGGCAGTACCTTTACATTCTCTTCTTATGAATGGAAGCCAGGTAACGGCGAAGATCTAGGTGAGGCCGTAATGACCATAGAGGGTACATTAGGAAAAGGTATAGTCGAGAACCACGATTGGTTTGTAAAGGATGAAAATGGGAAGGCTTACTCTGCGTCAGTGAGTACGGAAAGCACCAGAGACAAGGACGGACGGGTACAGATCAAAGGTGAGATCTCGATTCCGCTCTTGAAGAAAGAACCGAAAAAGCTCACGGTATCCTATTCTACCTATATGGTGGAGCATGACGTGAAGTGGGAAGTACCTTTTGAAATCAAATAGTTCAAAGAAAAAGAAGAGGCCGACAGTGGCCTCTTTTTTTTCATCACATTTAATGGAAGCAAAATCGTTCCGCTAAACAACGTTTTAAACAATGTTTAATTTAATGGTAGGACTTTCCATCCGTGATGGCAATGATTCGTTTTTTGCACATCAGCGGAGCTTTTCGCGTATACCTAATAGGCAATGGGAAAGAGGTGACCACATATGAGCGGATGGCTCGCACTCCTGCTCGTTTCCCTGGCCATCAGCATGGACAGTGTCAGTGTAGGATTGACCTATGGTTTACGGAACATGAGAATGCCCTTTTTGTCGCTCGTCGTCGTTTCCGGTTGTTCATTTGCTGTTGTCTATGGTGTCATGCTCGTAGGCTCATCCCTTACCGAATGGTTAACCCCCGAGATCGGCAAGTATATTGGAGCCGCGGTCTTAATCCTCATGGGTTTGTTTACACTGTGGCGGCTCATTGCGACACGGTCGGGGACAGAGGCTCAGGAGTCTACTGCTGCGAGCAGCAACGCTGTTGTAGCCGAAGAAAAACAGGAAGAGCAGGAACCCATCGTATTATTGTCGCAGTTCCGCATTTTTGGTGTCATGATTCAGATTTTAAAAGATCCCTCCAAAGCCGACGCTGATCGCTCTGGGCATATAATGGGCTGGGAGGCCGTCATGTTGGGGCTTGCTCTGTCTTTGGATGCTTTCGGCGCAGGCATCAGCCTTACGTTTTTGGGATACTCGCCACTGCTCGTCGCTCTCTGTATTGCGGTAATGAGTGCCTTGCTTCTTGTGATAGGAATTGCCCTCGGCAGGCGCGCCGGAAAAGCCAGATGGCTGACGCGACTCACCTGGCTGCCGCCGATTTTGTTGATTTGCATTGGAGTAGCCAAAAGCTTGAAATAACCAATTAACGAACTACAGACCCGTCCTGATAAATGGACGGGTTGTTTTATTTTCTAGCTCGTCTGCATACACATGAAAATGAGTGAGAAGTGGATGGAGGAGATGTAGGTGGATACACAGCCAATTCGAAAATGGTACACGCTGGCGGCGGCCGACGTGACCGAAGCCCTTCATAGTGATGCTGCGCAAGGGTTGACTCAGCAGGAGGCGGAGCGGCGACTGGCTAAACAAGGTGCCAACCAGTTGGCTGAACAGAAGCGAAAGCCTCTCTACTCGGTCTTTGTTGATCAGTTCAAGGATTTTATGGTACTCATCCTGTTCATTGCAACACTGATCTCGTACTTCCTCGGAGAGTACTTGGATGCGATTGCGATTATCGCGATCATCCTCATTAACGGCATCCTTGGTTTTATTCAGGAGGCCAAGGCTGAGCGATCCTTGCAAGCGCTAAAGGAGCTGGCATCCCCGATGGCGCGCGTCATCCGGGGAGGGCACATTTCCATGATACCGGCTTCGCGGCTGGTACCTGGTGATCTGGTGCAATTGGAGGCCGGGGACCGTGTTCCCGCAGATTTGCGTTTGCTTTCTGCCAATCGGTTGGAGGTTGAGGAGTCTGCGTTGACAGGGGAGTCTGTCCCTGTCGGGAAAAACGTGAAAAAGCTCGAAACAGCGCAAGCATCCACTGTACCGCTTGGCGACCAAAAAAATCTCGCGTTCATGGGCACGATGGTGACCGGAGGAACAGGGAGCGGCATCGTCGTAGCGACAGGGATGAGCACGGAAATCGGGAAAATCGCACATTTGATGAATACAGCGGAAGAAGCAGAAACTCCTTTGCAGCTGCGATTGGAGCAAATGGGCAAAATTCTCGTGGTCGTTGCACTGCTGTTGACGATTGTGGTCATTGCTGCTGGTGTCTGGCATGGTCATGAGCTGTTTACGATGTTCCTCGCAGGGGTGAGTCTTGCAGTGGCGGCAATTCCAGAAGGCTTGCCGGCGATTGTAACTGTCGCGCTAGCGCTTGGCGTCCAGCGGATGATCCGGCGCAATGCGATCGTACGCAAACTCCCATCAGTCGAGACATTAGGCTGCGCCTCTGTCATTTGCTCTGATAAAACAGGGACCCTGACTCAAAATAAAATGACCGTTACCCAAGTGTGGCACAGTGATTCCACGTATGAGGTGAGCGGCAGCGGCTACGCACCAGAGGGAGCCTTTCACTATCTAGGAAAAATGGTATCTCCCGCCCGTGACGGAGCGCTCACGCAAATCATCCGAATCGCAGACCGATGCAACAATGCAAGGTTGACATGCGAGGAACAAAGCACGCGAAATCTGCTTGGGATGGGCAAGACGTCACGCTTTTGGCAAGTCGTAGGCGACCCGACAGAAGGTGCCCTCAAGGTGCTTGCCGCGAAGGCATTGGGCGGCAATACAGAGCGCAGCAACCAGAAAAATCAGGGACAGCGTGTGGAGGAGCTCCCTTTTGATTCTGACCGCAAAATGATGTCGGTCGTCGAAAAGGGGACCGACGGCGTGTATTCCTTGCTGACGAAAGGCGCGGCGGAGGCATTGCTGGCGAGATCGACGCACATCTTGTGGAAGGGAGAGCTCATTCCACTCTCCGCGACGCTCCGTTACCAAGTACTGGAGCAAACGGAACGGATGGCAGGCAAAGCGCTGCGCGTACTGGGCTTCGCGTATAAGACGCTGCAAGGCTATCGCCCGGGACAGCCGATCGGCTCCCTGGAAAACAATCTCGTCTTTGTCGGATTGGCCGGGATGATCGACCCACCGCGTGAAGAAGTGCGTCCAGCGATCAATCTGTGCCATCAAGCAGGAATCAAGACGGTCATGATTACAGGCGACCACAAGGTGACGGCAGAAGCAATCGCCCGGCAAATTGGCTTGATGCGTGGCTACGGAGAGGTGCTGGAGGGCCGTGAGCTGGACAACATGTCAGATGAGCAGCTCGCAGAGTATGCAGAGCGCGTCACTGTCTATGCCCGTGTGTCTCCTGAGCATAAGCTGCGGATCGTCCGTGCCCTGCAAAGCCAAGGACATGTTGTCGCCATGACCGGAGACGGTGTCAATGATGCCCCTGCAATCAAGACCTCAGACATTGGGATCGCGATGGGGATTACCGGTACAGATGTGACGAAGGAAGCGGCCGATCTCGTGCTGCGCGACGATAACTTCGCCACGATTGTCGCCGCCGTCGAGGAAGGGCGCAACATCTATGACAACATTCGAAAATTCATCCGTTATTTGCTGGCGTCCAATGTAGGCGAGATTCTCGTCATGTTTTTTGCAATGCTCCTCGGGCTTCCTTTGCCATTGGTGCCGATCCAGATCTTGTGGGTCAATCTCGTGACAGATGGTTTGCCGGCTATGGCGCTGGGCGTCGATCAGGCGGAGAAAGATACGATGTATCAGCAACCGCGCAACAAGGCGGAGAACATATTCAGTCGAGGGTTGGGCTGGAAAATCATTAGCCGTGGGTTCCTCATCGGGACCATGACACTGCTCGCGTTCTGGCTGACTCTCAAAGAGAATCCGAATGACTTGGTGCATGCGCAGACTGTTGCTTTCGTCACGTTGGTTATGGCGCAGCTGATTCACGTTTTCGATTGCCGGAGTCAATACAGCGTTTTTCACCGCAATGTATTTGAAAACAAATACCTCGTCTGGGCCGTGCTTTCGTCGATCGTGCTCGTGATCGGTGTCGTATACATGGAGGCACTCCAGCCGATCTTCAAAACAACGGATTTGAATCTGCGCGATTGGGCATTAATTTTGGTCGCGGCGGGCGTTCCTACGTTTGTCGCGGGAATCGGTGGGGTGCTTACCAGCGGCAGACAGCGCGCAGGCAAAGAGAAACGACCAGCTATGCGTACGGTTCGTCCTGACTAACCGGGCCGCCAAAGGGGAGAGGGAGCCATCGTGCGCTTGAGAAGGGGAGGATGGAAAAGACGTAGAAGGAGAATTTTCGCTGGGCTCCTGCTGATTATTGTTGTATTGATCGTTTTGTTTATCGTTGTGGAACGCAGGGTAGAGCCGACGTTGATGTTGATTGCCCAGGCCAAGGCAGAGCAGGTCGCCAAGCTAGCCATTACCGATGCAGTCACCAAACGCATGTCCCAGCAGGGTCTCGATGTCAACGAAGTCGTCATCATGGAGAAAGACAAGAATGGCAGCATCAAAGCGGTGAATTTCAACTTCAAAGAGTATTCCCGGATTGTGGGGGAAACGACAGCCCGTATTCAAAATCGCTTGAAGGAATTCGAGCAAGAGCACGTCCAGACAACCATACCACTAGGCTTGGCTACCAAAAACGTCTTTCTGGAGCACTTTGGGCCTGATATTCCGGTGTCGTTCGTTCCGATTGGAGCCGTCAAAACGAAGCTGGAAACAGGCCTGAAGCAAGCCGGAATCAATATGGTGCTGGTGACTGTCTACATTCACGTCGAAGTCGATTTGCGGGTCATTATCCCGTTTGCGACCAAGCAACAGACGGTCACCACACAAATCCCAGTCTCCGAAGCCCTGATCGTCGGCAAAGTACCGACTTATTTGTACGACAACCCGTCAGGCAAGCCCGATGTGCCGATGCCACGAAACAACGAAATCCCAACCCAGCCGTGACGTTTTTCGCTTATACGCGAACGATTTACACAGCTATGAAAATTTTTTTGAAACGTTTCAGAAATGGTGCCGTCCAATGAATAGAGACACACAAAAACAAGCAAGAACATTGGAGGCGTAACAACATGAAAACAATCCGTACAGGAATGATGACAATCGCGGCACTGGCCGTTTTGGGAACTAGCGTGGTATCTGCAACCTCCGAACCAGTAAAAGAACTTTCCGTTAACATTAACGGTCAAGCAATCGCACAAGATGCGATCTTCGATAAAGGTCAGCAAACCGTACTGGTTCCACTTCGTCCTGTTGCTGAAGCTCTCGGCTTCAAAGTAAGCTGGAACGACAAGGAAAAAGCAGCAGAAGTGCAAAGAGGCGCGATCACCAGCTACGCAAAAGAAGGAGAGGATCGCTATCCTTTCGCAAAAATGTACAAAACGCTGGGAGCAGAGCCGCGTGTACTGAATGGCAGTACCTATGTGCCAGTTAAATTCGTGGACGAAATCCTGCAAGCAGAAGTGAATGTAACCGATGATGCCGTGACTGTAGTTGAGGACGAAATCGCTCCTATGCGCACAGGTACCATTACGAACATCAACAAATCCGATAAAGGCTACTCGGTTACACTGAACATCTATGAATCTGGCATCATCCTGCACCTGACGGAAGACACCAAAATTACGGATGAAGCTGGTAAAGTGCTGAAGCCAGAAGACTTGAAGCTGGGTATGGCAGTAGATGCTACAACCGAAAAATTCATGGCAATGAGCTTGCCGCCACAAACGAGTGCGCTCAGCATCACGGTAAAAGGCGGTCTGGAGACTCAGGACGTCCTGGGAACAGCGGGAAAAGTAGCGAGCATCTCTGCTGACAAAGATGGCAACTACAAAATGCTCGTAGAGGGTCGCGGTATTACCAAAACCTCCCAAGAAAAAATCAACCTGAACATTACCGAGAAAACGGTGATTATCAATGCGCGAGACAATAAAGTACTCTCGCCAGCTGAGCTGAAAGAGGATATGCAAGTAGTTGCCTTCTACGGCCCAATGATGACGAAGAGCCTGCCGCCTATCGGCACTGCTGAGAAAATCGTAGTAGAGTAAGGAAAAAGAACGGGATGGCATTTGCTGTCCCGTTTTTTGTGTTCATGACTAGATCGTGTATTGCATACAGATGACGCGACCGAGCTTTTCCGTCTCTCTTTCCTCGTAGATAACAAAGCCATATCTCTCGTAAAAAGGCACGACCCGGCTATTCTTCTCCAAAACGGCCAAATGCAGAGAGGTGTAGCCGTTTTCCCGGTACCAGGCAATTAACGTATCCAGAAATTCTCTAGCGTAACCGTGACGCTGGTAGGCGCTGTGCAGCATGATAAGGCCGAGCCAAGGGTTATTATCGCGGGGATTGTTTAAAATGAACTGGGCGATCCCAATGATCTCGGTACCGTGTACTTCTCTTATCGAAAAGCTATAGGAGTCCGCAAACGCCAGATTATCTTGATGGTCATCTGCTACTGTCTGTATAGTGACGATCCGTTGTCCAAAGGCAAAATCCATATAATCGGGGTTTGAATTGTACACCGTTAGCAGCTCGGGGAAATCGTGTTCCGTGACGGGCTGAAAAACCAATCGAGCGCTACGGGCTGGGAAGGGAGTAGTGCTTGGCATGTCAAAAGCTCCTTTCAAAGAAATTTATCACTTATCTAATTAGATGATATTCTAATTTTATAAAATGTCAATTCGAATGATGATAAGGGAATTCCCTGATACACTTTCTTTTATGGAAACTTTACAATAAACGTTAGAATGATTGTCTCAAAAGGAGGAGCGCATGAGTACGTCGAGTGAAGTGCTTTCCCTGATGCAGTCGATCTTTGCCAACGTCAGTGATGCGATCCTGGTGATTGATCATGAGGGACGAATCGTAAAGGCTAATGCTGCGTTGGAGCAGATGACGGGCTGGACAGAAGAAGAGCTGATTCGAGATAAACATATTTGCGAGCTGTGTCTCGGAATGGCAACGTGTATGGAAGAAACGAGCTGCACAGATTGCTTTTTTAAGCGCGTGCAAATGCCTTCATTCGAGATGAGGCTCCGAACGAAATCAGGTGTGGATTACCCTGTCGCTGCCAGCTCTGCGAGACTAGAGGATGAAATGCAGGGGAAGCTGGTCATGATTTTGCGTGATATGTCTGCGCAACAGCGAGTGGAAAAAGAGCGCTACCAGTACAAGCTGACGAATTTTGCGATCCAAGCACAAGAAGAAGAACGAAAGCGCATCGCCCGGGAGCTGCATGATGGCGTAGGGCAGGCGCTTTATAGTATTTTAGTGGGACTGAACGTAGTCAGACAACGAGAATTGAACGAACCGATTATGCAGCATGTCACGGAATTGGTGAATATGACTTCCAAGGCGATGGAGGAAGTGAAGCGGATGGCGCTGGAGCTGCGTCCGTCTGCACTGGATGATCTCGGTTTACTGCCTGCATTACGTTCGTTGATGAAACGGGTGGAAAAGACTTTTCATATCCAGGTGGAGCTGCATGTTCAGGGGGAGAAACGCAGATACTCCGCTGCGATGGAAACCGCGTTGTACCGGATTGTACAGGAAGCCATGACCAATACGGCAAAATACGCAAAGGCGAGCCATCTGGGAATCATGTTCGAGAATAGGGAGAAGGAAATTGTCGTCACGATTGTGGATGACGGAGTAGGGTTTGAAGTAGAGAAAACATTGAAAATCGGCAAAGGTCTCGGTGTGTTTGGCATGAAGGAGCGTGCCCAGCTGCTTGGTGGTACCGTTGATATTCGCTCCGCACCCGAGGAAGGTACGACGGTAATCGTCCGAATTCCGGTGCCGAAGGAGGGGGTAGAGGATGACCATTCGCGTCTTGATCGCTGATGATCATGCGATTGTACGCTCTGGGCTGGGGATGCTGATCAACGCCCAAGAGGACATGGAAGTCGTCGGTTATGCAGCTGACGGAAAAGAGGCATGTGAAAAAGCATGGGAAATCCGACCCGATGTCGTCTTGATGGATTTGAGCATGCCGCCTGGGGAAAACGGCTTGACAGCAACCGCACGATTGAAGGAAACGGCACCAGACATTCAGGTGCTCGTGCTTACGATGCATGATGACGAGGAATACTTGTTTCGGGTACTGCAAGCCGGTGCTGCCGGCTATATTTTAAAAAGCGCCCCCGACCTCGATTTGATCACGGCGATCCGTTCGGTCAATCAAGGCATGGCGTATTTGTATCCATCTGCGACGAAATCTCTGATCGAGGAATTTTTGCAAATGGTCAAGAACGGTGAGGAGCAGGCCAAGTACGACATCCTGACTGATCGGGAAAAAGAAGTGCTAGTCTTGATTGCAAAGGGCTTTAGTAACAAGGAAATTGCCGAGCAGCTCACTGTTTCCGTCAAGACGGTAGAATCTCATAAAGCGCACATTATGGAAAAGCTCCACCTGCGTACGCGGCCTGATTTGGTGCGGTATGCGATTAAGAAGGGCTGGCTGGATTTTGAGTAGGACTTGATCTGTTCTCTATAGTCCAGCACTCTGATCTAACGTATGGTAGACGGTACCCTTTAAGGGGATCGGCTCAGCAGAATTTAAAGCGGATTATGACCGCTCAGGTGCCTGCTAGCTCAAGAGCGGTCATTCTTTTTAGTCAGGGTCTACAACATTACAATAAGGTCCAAGGACGATCCCAATACGGGATCGTCTTTTTTTGTGTCGAACCTGTGACCGAAAACGGTCATAAAACGGTCGAAATCAGGGGTTTCCCGGAACATTTTAGGGGATTTCCCCGAATTACTTCCAAGGGGTTCCAGCGGTAGAATGAAGGCGTGAAAACTACACCGCGCCCATGAGGCACGTAGGAAAGGAGAAGAGCGCGATGGAGACGCAAGTAGACAAAGCGGCGAAAGGCAAAAAATCAAAATCCAGCAAGCTGCAAACGGACCAGGAAGACTTGAAGGGAACGTTTGTCGCGGTTCTGATCGTCGGAGGTATTATTCTAGTCGGTTGGTTGGGTGTATTCGGGCTTTTCCTGGATAGGGCGTAATAAGGAAGTAAAGGAGGGTACTTATGCATTTGCATCGATATGAAAAAATCTGGTTGATGCTCGGCGCAGGCGGTTTGGCCTTATTTATTGTATTGTTGTGCGTCAATGCGTTTGCCATGGGGATGGCTCCGCCAAGTAATATGGAAATGATTGATCCGGAGAAGGTTACCGAGACGCCTCCTTTTGATAAACCAGGCTTGAAACAGGTAGGAGACAACGAATACGACGCTTACATGACAGCATTTGCGTTCGGCTTCGCTCCGACCAAGATGGAAATACCAGTCGGCGCAACGGTGAATTTCCACGTCACGAGTCCAGACGTTATTCACGGATTCCAGATTCCAGAGACCAACATCAACTTCATGGTTCTGCCTGGACACATCAGCTCGGCAACACACACATTTGACGAGCCAGGCGAGTATTTGATCCTTTGTAACGAATACTGTGGCGCAGGTCATCAGGTAATGGCGACCACGATTATTGTGAAATAAAGGTAGGTGAATCCTATGGTAATCGCACGGAAGATCGACGATACACTCCCCCATGTTCCGGTTCAGCGTTCTGCGGCAAGTCTTAGTTTGGCCTATGTGTGGGTAGCTTATATTGCATTTGGTTTGGCAGCTGTGGCAGGGATGGTACAGGGCATGGTTCGCGGTGGAATCATGGAACTGCCGAGCTGGACAAATTACTATCAAATTTTGACCGCTCATGGCGTGTTGATGGCACTTATTTTTACCACGTACTTCATCGTTGGATTTATTTTCTCAGGAGTCGCCCGCACAACAGGTGGTTCCTTGCACGGAGCCGCTCTGAAATTTGGATGGGCCGGCTGGATTCTCATGACGCTTGGGACGTTGATGGCTGTTGTCACCATTCTGATGAATGAAGCCTCTGTCCTTTATACATTCTACGCACCACTGAAAGCATCTCCGTACTTTTACATTGGTTCTGCCTTGCTTGTAGTTGGCAGCTGGCTGGCGGGATTCGGGGTTTTTGCCAGCTATCGCAAATGGAAACGCGAAAATAAAGGAAAAACGTCTCCGCTTTTCCTCTATATGGGCGTCACTACTTACATCCTGTGGATTACTGCGACGATTCCTGTAGCGGTGGAGGTTCTGTTCCAACTCATCCCGTGGTCACTCGGGCTGGTTCCAACGATTAATGTCATGCTTAGCCGTACGCTGTTCTGGTTTTTCGGTCATCCGCTCGTTTATTTCTGGCTATTGCCTGCTTATATGGCGTGGTATGTATGTTTGCCAAGAATCATCGGCGGTCACGTCTTCAGTGATTCGCTTAGTCGACTCGCTTTTATCTGCCTGCTGTTGTTCTCGATTCCTGTCGGGTTCCACCACCAATTGATGGAGCCGGGAATCTCACCAGCATGGAAAATGATCCACGTTACACTGACGCTGATTGTTGTAATCCCATCCTTGATGACAGCATTTTCGATGTTTGCCATCTTTGAAACGACTGGACGCAAAAAAGGCGGAGTTGGACTTTTCGGTTGGTTCAAAAAACTGCCTTGGACAGATGTACGTTTCTTTGCTCCATTTGTAGGGATGCTGTTCTTCATTCCTGGCGGAGCTGGGGGAATTATTAACGCAAGTAACCAAATTAACGCGGTCGTGCACAATACGATTTGGGTTACTGGTCACTTCCACATCACTGTAGGAGCAGCTGTTGCGCTCACCTTCTTCGGTGTCAGTTTTTGGCTGATTCCAGCATTGACCGGACGGCAGTTGACCAAGACTGCGAATCGGATGGGAATGGTGCAAACGGTATTTTGGGCAGTAGGCATGTTCTTGATGTCGCTCGCCATGCACACAATGGGCTTGCAAGGGGCTCCACGCCGCACAGATTACACGACGTATATGGACCACCCATTAGCTTTGGGCTGGATGGATTATCAACGTGTAATGGCGTTTGGTGGCGGACTGCTGTTCGTATCCGCGATTCTCTTGATTGCGATCTTGCTTTATCTGACTTTCTACGCACCAAAGGGAAATACGGAATATCCGATTGCCGAGACAGAGACAACGCAAGAGGTTCCAAAAATTTTGGAGCGTTGGCCTGTATGGGTTGGACTTGTGGCCTTCCTGATTATTCTCGCTTACGGTTATCCGATCATGGAACAAATTCAGCACCAAGCACCAGGCTCGCCGCCTTTTGTGACTTGGTAGGACAATACAATACGTACGAAAAAAGCCGCTCATTCCGTTGGGAAGCGAGCGGCTCATTCTTTTTAAAAAAACTCTAGCGCTGCCAGTTCGGTAAAGGCAAGAATCAGATACCCGATTGCCAAAAGCCATAGGGCGAGAATTCTGAGGTCTTCCTCTTCAAATGGCATACAAACTCCTCCTTTTTCTCTTGTTAGCACAACATATTCAAGAGGGAGGGCAATGGTTTAGCTTATGGCTGGTATATCATCTTGCGGGTCATTCCGCCATCTACAATCAGTTCAGTACCCGTAATGAAATCGTTGTCTTTTTGCGTCAAAAATAGGCACGCACGGGCAATATCATCGGGTGTACCTACGCGACCTGCCGGATGCTGGGCATGATCCCCGGGGCGAAGAGCGGCATAATCGCGGTGTTCAATCCAGCCGGGAGAGATCGCGTTGACACGAATTCCATCGGGACCGAGTGAGACACCAAGCGCATGTGTTAATGATAAAATGCCTCCTTTGGAAGCCGCGTATGCCTCTGAGTGTGGCTCGGACATGTGCGCCCGCGTCGAACAAAGATTAAGGATTGCGCCTCCGCCATGGCGACGCATGATTTTGGCTGCTTCTCTCGATGCGAGAAAGACACTGCGCAAATTTGTATTCAAGATATGGTCCCACGCTTCGACGGTCAGTTCATAGGGAGATTCCCAAACGGACAAGCCCGCGTTGTTGATCAAAACATCGAGCCGCCCCCAGCGTTCATCGACGGTTCTCATTAAATGTTCGATCTGCGCTGGAACGCTGACGTCCATGTGCTCAAAGTGTGCCGTGCCTTTCACTGCTTCTGTCGTGTTGATTAGCGAGGTAGTTTCTTCTCCCGCAGCGCGATTGTATTCGGCGATGACGACATGTGCTCCTTCGGCAGCATACATAGTAGCAATAGCCCGTCCAATGCCTTGGCCACCGCCAGTGACGATGACAATGTTATCCGTGTATTTCATCGAGAGCGCCTCCAAACAATAGGGTATGAAGCGAACTGTAAAAAGTAATTGCAAAATGTTCGTAACGATAATAAAGTAAGTAGTATCTTTTGAACAACGTACTATACAGTATGGAGGAGATTCAACCATGAGTACAGAAGTGAAAATTTCCGCTGAACAGGTAATGGAAGCCCGTCACAGCGTGCGTAAATACGATCCAAATGAAAAAATTCCACAAGGCGAGCTGAACGAAATCCTGCGTCTTGCAGCAAGCGCACCATCGTCCTGGAATTTGCAGCATTGGCGTTTTCTCGTCGTGACCGATCCTGCTATCAAAGAAAAACTGCTCCCAATCGCATACAATCAGCAGCAGGTAGTGGATGCTTACGCTACCATCATCATTCTCGGCGATCTGGAGGCTTACAAGTCTGCTCGCCCTGTTTATGATGAAGCATTGGCAAAAGGATACGTTACAGAACAAGTGCGTGAGACCATGATCGCGCAAATCGAAGGGGCTTACAATAACAACCCGGAAATCGCTCGTGATGAAGCAATCCGCAATTCGTCCTATGCAGCGATGCAGCTCATGCTGGCGGCAAAAGCAAAAGGATACGACACATGCCCAATGGGTGGATACAACCGTGATGCGCTCATTAAAGAGCTGAACATCCCATCCCGCTATTTGCCAACACTCATGCTGACTTTGGGGAAAGCAAGCGTGCAAGCTTATTCGACTTCCCGTTTTGGCCTCGAAGAATTGGTCATTCAAAACAGCTTCTAATATCGTGTTCCAACAGAAAAAAACTCATCCACGCCTCATACAAATGCGGCAAGGGTGAGTTTTTTTGTAAGATCTTTCCCAGGGAGCTATTCGCTCTTCCTGCCTTATTGATTCGCCAACAACGGTAAATCCACCATAATCGATGTTCCTTGACCAAGGGCGCTGCTGACGGAAAACCGCCCGGCATGGAGTTGAATGATTTCTTTGCAGATCGCCAATCCCAGACCACTGCCGGAGAGCTTGGAACGTCCCTTGAAAAACTTTTCTGTGACATGCGGCAGGTCTTCCGGGTTAATGCCTTCACCAGTATCCGTGACGGTGACAAGGAGCCGATCGCCTGACAAGGAAGCTGCGATGACAATCGAGCCGTTTTGTGGTGTGAATTTCAGCGCATTGTCCAATAGATTCACAAATACTTGCTTGAGTCTATTCGCGTCTCCCATAACCATTAGTGGAGTAGGGGGAGTCTCCAGCTTCAACTCGATTTGTTTCGCATTGGCACGTACTGAAAATTGAAGATGCAAATCATGGAGAAGCTCCCGGACATCCATGCGTTCGCGAGACAATTTCATCTCACCGGATTGAAACTTCGAGAAATCCAGCAATTCCTCGACGAGCCCGATCAAACGATCTGTCTCCTTGGAGATGACTTCCAGACCGAGCATCGTCTCTTCAGGCTCTTCCAGACCGCCGGAAATGAGTGTTTCGCCCCATCCTTTAATCGACGTAAGTGGGGTACGCAGCTCATGAGAGACAGAGGAGATGAAGTCATTTTTCAGCTTTTCGTTTTTCCCGATCTCCGCTGCCATGTAATTGAATGTATCTGCGAGGGTTCCTACCTCATCATCGAATCGTTTTGGCGCCCGGACAGCGAAATTTCCTTCCGCCATTTGTTTCGCCGCACTCGTTAAATCTTCGATAGGGTCGACGATTCGTTTTGCCATGAGCAGGCTGAGCGCAAAAGCGAGGACGACTACGCCTGTCCCAACGCCAGCACCGTACAAGGCAATGCGATTTACAGCTTGATAAAGCGGTTCAGCGGAGATCGTGTACCGCAGAACACCTACAAATTCTCCGCTGTACGTAAGCGGATTGGACACCGCGATGACACGCTCCCGCGACTGTGGACTGTTCCCGATGTAGAGACCACTTTGTCCTTTGATGGCATCCATGACGTCAGGGGTATTGATGATCTCACTGGTCTGAAAGCCGTAGGAGTTGAGAATGACTTTTCCTCCTGGGTCCAAAACCTCAATTTTGGCGTATTCCTGATTCGAAACATTCTCCAAAATGTAGCGTGCTTTGTCTTTTAACCGATAGCCAGTGGCGTACTTGTTAATAAAATTGGTGAAGGTCGTGCTGCGGGTTACTAATGCTTCGGTCGCAGTCCCGATGTAATACGTATGAACGGCCCAGTAAAACAGTCCTTCCAAGAGCAGTACGATCAGAAGGAGGATTAGGCCAAAATGAAGAACCAGCCTACTCTTAATGCCTTTCATCTGGGACGTCCTTTCGCCACAGGTAGCCATACCCCCAGACGGTCTCCAGGAAAGCTGGATGAGCCGGATCGTCCTCGATTTTTTGCCTTATTCGGCGGATATTCACATCAACGATTTTTAAGTCCCCGACGAAAAATTGACCCCAAACTGCTGTCAAAATCTCGTCCCGACTGATAGCTTTGTTCGCGTTTTCTGCGAGTAATTTGATGATGGCAAATTCTTTTGGCGTGAGGTCAATTTCTTGATCCGCCCGAATCAGCTTGCGTTCATCGAGCAGCAGCGTGAAGGGGGCAATGTTAATTTCATTTTTGTCCTCGGCCTCAGGGATGGGTGTCAATCTGCGGTGCAACGCTTTGACACGGGCCAGCAGTTCCGCTGGGCTAAACGGCTTGGAGACGTAATCGTCCGCCCCGAATTCGAGACCCATGACTTTGTCTAGCTCCTGGCTTTTGGCCGTCAACATAATGATTCCGAGGCGCGGATATTTTTTTCGCAGCTGCCCGCATACTTCGAAGCCATCGATGCCGGGGAGCATGACGTCGAGAATCGCAATGACGATGTCCGATTGTTGATCTGCGAGATCAAGTGCCTCTTCTCCGGTGCCAGCCTCGATCACCTCATAGCCCTCGCGCTTGAGATTGATGCGCACAAAATCCCGGATGGATTTCTCGTCTTCCAGTAATAGAACCTTCATAGGGCAAATCTCCTTGATAAGGATTTACTATTTCACTTTATTCCCGGTTCGTCATCGGCTTGTAGAGCTGACGAACTTCCTCTGCGGTAAGCTGCATGGAACGATATTCCGCGAGAGCAGCCTTTCCAAGGGTAGGTGTCGTTTGCGGTAAAATGGCGATCAAGACTTGTTTTCCCTCTTCCTTCAGCAAAATGTAGGGCACTTGCTTTTGCTTCAATCCGCTTTCAAATTTGGTCCATTCGTTTTGAGGGATGCTTTGGAGCGTTAGTAATTCAGCCTTATTTTTGCCATTCGCTCCGTAATAAAGGAATCGAATGAGCAGTGGATTCGTATCATGGTTGATGGAGATGGTGTATTTTTCGCCCCATTTTGCCGGAATCTTGAGGTCAAACCCTTGTGTGTAATGTTGATAGTGATCTTCGATATGTTTCAAACCCGTTTTCCCGTCCCATTGGAAGTAGGAGGAGACCCAAGGGATTTCCGCCATGGCCAAATCCTCTGTCCCTGCGGGTTGTATCTTCGTGCCGATCTCGATGATGCCATCACCGTTGATATCTTCACTTTCCAAAGAATATGGCTTGAAGGTCAGGTCCATCTCTCCTTCTATTTTTGCCAAAGGGTTGGACAGTTGTCCATTGTCCCAGAGGAGTAGTTCAGTGGAAGCAGAGTGAGCACCTAATCCAGCATCAATAAATAGTCCGTTTCGGGTTGGCGATGCTTTACCGATGATAGCCTGATAGTAACCATTCACATATCCGTCAAGGGCTAGCTCTGTCTTTTTTGCGATTGTGCCGTTCGCCGCCCCATATAGCTCGGCTTTGGATGTGAAGTTATTTTTGTCGAGAACAACGAGAGCGAGATCCGCGTGATCATCTCCTGTCAAATCGCCTACTGCCATTATGGTATAGGGCTGCTTCATCAATTCCTGGGTCATATTATTCGCTAGCGAATAAACGGAGAGCTCCTTGTTCAAATCTTCGCCGCCCCCCATTCCAATCAGCATTTCTGGAATGTTATCACCTGTGAGATCTTGAAAGGAGACGTAGTCCAATTCGCTGCCGACACCAGTAAAGGAGGAGAGCTTTTCCCAGTTTCCTTGCTTTTGGGTAAGCACAAGCACACCGATTTCGTAATCGGTTTTTTCGGTTTTGTAAAAAGCGACGACCTCTGCAACCCCATCCCCGTTTAGATCCTGTAGGGAGACGGCACTGGCTTCTGCGGGATGAAGAGGAACAGATAATTGCGACCCAGCCGGCAAAAATTGCATGACGGCCTGATTGATCGATTTTTGATCGCCGTCTGCTGACGGGGCGCGCATCAATTCATTGGGTGTATCTGTGAGTCCGCAACCGCTAACAAGCGAGGCGCAGAGTGCTGTCGTTAAGAGCCAAGCCTTTTTCATTTCAAATGTTCCTTTCTGTTGCTGCATCCATTTGACTATATTGTAGCTTGCCCATCCCGCAAAATTGTTGCAAAACGGTAAAAAAAACCGTTTTCGAGCTTTCCAAGAACGAGCGAACATGTTCTAAGCTTCCTTATACAGGAAAAAAGTGCGAGAGAACAGGGAACATTTTACTAGCAACAATTGACCTAGCAATTTCGTTTAAAAATGTAGGATAGGAGTTGGATGTTATCTATACGAAGGAGGAGAATAGGATGAAAGCATGGCACAAAACGATGGCGGCAGTTCTTTGCAGCGGCGCAGTTCTCATGGCTTCGGGCGTTGGAGCTGACCCGGTTCAAGCGAGCGGCATCCAATCGCAAGCGTACGCGCCGGTAGTCTTATTGCAACCAGAGCAAAATATCCCGTTCACGATCCAATTTGTCGATGGATTTGTGGCAAAAGTAACGAATACAAAAACAAAAGCGACGAGTACAGTAGATATATCGGACAATAAGGCTACGTATGTGAAGCAAGGAATTTATCATGCCAATGGAAAGCTGCAAAAGGCAACCAATGGCTATACGCAAAAGCTGGTGGAGCTGGTGCCATTCCTGGATGCGAAAGGCAACCTGCGCTACATGGGCAAGCAAACCTTGCATGGGCTGAATACGGAGGATCGCTTGGCAGTGGCGACCAGTGTGTGGAACATCGTCGACAAACAGCCGCAGCTTTTACAGGTAACGGTTCAAAAAGCAGACTGGGACAATATGCCGTCGCCAGACGAGACGATCAATAGCGGCTTTAGTATGGGGAGCGATAGTACCTTTGTCCTTGATACGAAGTATGCAGACGTGACCGGAGACGACATCAAGGATCACATTTTGCTTGTAGGCGATAAGATGGGCGTATCGATGAATCAGACGGCCAAAAACCTGCGTGTCGTGGTTCTCGAAGGAAAGGATAATCAGCAGACGTTTATCTCTGTAGGAAAACGCGACAGCGGTATTCTTCCGAAGCTCGCCATCACGGATGGCAATGCCGATCAGGTGAAAGACATCCTCGTCACGATGCCGACTGCGACAGGTCATGTGTACAGTCAGCTTACGTGGAAAGAAAATCGCCCGCAGCCAGTCGTCGAGCAGGGGAAATTAAATGATCGTCAGGCGTACCAGCCAGTCATAGGGGTTTATGGCGAAGCGGTTGGGATGAATAAGGCGAAAAAACAATAGTGGAGTAGGCGTGGAGGAAATCAGTCAGAGTGAAATCTGGCTGATTTTTTTATGCTAATTTGTAGGTTTTATGCCATCTTGAATGAAAATGTGCGGGGATTTTGAAAAAGTCATTCCGAAAAGAGAAAAGGTTTTCTTTGGGTTTTTTAAATCGTAATAATTACGTTTTGTATTGACTTTGGATATTTCGATACACTATGATAACGATTAAATCGTAATTGTTACGTTTTGATAAAACCAAAAAGGAGATTCCAGCATGAACATGATCGAAAATAAAATTCCCGTCACAGTCCTAAGCGGGTACTTGGGAGCGGGCAAAACGACGCTGCTGAACCATGTCCTGAACAACCGGGATGGGCTACGAGTCGCCGTGATCGTGAACGACTTGAGCGAAGTAAACGTAGACGCCTCTCTTATTCTCTCGGGCAGTGGTCTTTCACGTGTGGACGAAAAGGTCGTGGAGCTGTCGAATGGCTGCATTTGCTGCACCTTGCGAGAGGATTTGCTGACGGAGGTAGAGCGTCTGGCTTTGGAAGGACGGTATGACTACATACTGATTGAATCGACGGGAGTAGGCGAGCCGGTTCCTGTCGCCCAGACTTTCACATACGTAGACGAAGAAAATGGCATCAATTTATCGTCCTTGTGCCGCTTGGACACGATGGTGACCGTAGTGGATGCGTACCGCTTCTGGCATGACTTTTCGTCTGGCGAAAACCTTTTGGACAGAGGGCAGGCAGTTGGCGAAGAAGATACCCGTGAGGTCGCGGATCTTTTGATCGACCAGATTGAATTCTGTGATGTGTTGATTCTGAACAAATGTGATCGTGTCGCTCCAGACGATTTGATACAGCTGGAAGCCGTTCTGCGCAAGCTGCAGCCAAATGCACGCTTCATCCGCGCTGTTCGTGGGCAGGTAGACCCGCAAGAAATTTTGAATACCAACCTGTTCGACTTCGAGACTGCCAGTCAATCAGCGGGATGGCTTGCTGAGCTGCAAAAGGAAGAGCATACACCTGAGACGGACGAGTACGGAATTTCCTCCTTCGTTTATCGCAGACGCATGCCATTTCATCCAGCCCGTTTTGAAAAGTGGTTGGAGGATTGGCCAGAGGAGGTCGTGCGTGCCAAAGGCTTTTTCTGGTTGGCGACACGAAATGACGTGGCGATGACACTTAGTCAGGCGGGACCATCCATCGAAATTGGAGCGGCAGGCTATTGGACAGCAGCGTTATCGGCAGAAGAGCAGCAAGCCATTCTGGCAGAGGAGCCGGACTGGCAGCAAACATGGCATCCCGTTCATGGAGATCGAACGACAGAGCTCGTCTTTATCGGGATCGATCTGAACCAGGAGCTAATCGTGAAGCATCTCGATGCATGTCTCCTGAACGATGAGGAATACGAGGCGGACTGGAGTGAGCTGCCCGATCCACTCCCAACAGCAGATGCTGTTATCGAGACGACATTGTAACCAAAAAAGAGGAGGCTGACATCCATGCGTGTGAACATTACCCTGCAATGCACGGAAACCGGAGATCGCAACTATATCACAACCAAAAACAAGCGGAATCATCCCGAGCGATTGGAGCTGAAAAAATACTCCCCGCGACTAAAGCGCTATACCCTTCATAGGGAAACAAAGTGATTCCGAAAAATGTCTGAAGACCATAGGCACACTGCCCAACACCTTCTTATCACCAAAACATAAAATGTACTTGTGTCTATCAAATGAAAAAACCTTCCCGGATGCGCGATGCGATAAAAGAGCATGAAGCGGTTACGATGGGCACCGCTTGAATGAGAAGAATCGGTCCTTTTTTGCAGGAACTTGATGAGTGTGCTGCAAGTCCTAGCTCTTAAACAGGAGAGGGTTCGGTATGAAAATCGTGATCATCGCCCCCGAGCAAATTCCCGTCCCCCCCATTCTTGGGGGGTCCGTCGAAATTACGATTCTGGCGATCGCCAAAGAATTGAGTAAGTGGCACTCGGTCTCGATCATCAGCAGAGCGCATCCTCGTTATCCGAAGTATTCTGTTATCGATGGGGTGCAGATTTATCGGGTTCCTACCGGCAGTCCTGCGAAATATTTGACCCATGTGAAAAAAATCTTGAAAAAACGCCGATTTGACGTTTTGCAAATTGATAACCGCCCGGAGTTCGTCAGGCCGATTAAATCGATGTTTCCGAAAGCTACTGTGTCCTTGTATCTTCACTCGTTGACTTTTGTCAACTTTCCCCATACCAGCCGGGCAGAGACTTTGGCCGGATTACGAAAAGCAGACTTGATTATCACTAACAGTTCATCGCTTGAAAGTCGGCTTTCTGCTCGTTTTCCTAGTATGTCGAGAAAAATCCGGGTTGCATGGCTTGGCGTTGATACATCTCGCTTTTCCCCTATTCAAAAAACCTCTTATCCCCGTGCCTTCACCTTATTGTTCGCAGGCAGGCTTATTCCACGCAAAGGCGTTCCCATATTGCTGCAAGCAGCTAAGCTCGTGAATAAACAGGTAGCCCAACCTGTCAAAGTAATGATTGCAGGAGGATCATCAACAAGCAAATATGCAAGACAATTGCAGGCGCTCTCGCGTAAATTTGGCGTACATGCCGAATTTCTAGGTACGATCCCTCATTGTCGTATCCACCGCGTGTTTAGAAAAGCCGATTTGTTCATTTGTCCTTCGCAGAAGCATGAATCGTTCGGCCTTGTTAACGTCGAAGCGATGTCTTCCGGATTGCCAGTCGTTGCTTCGAAAAACGGGGGCATAAAAGAAGTGATTCAGCATGGCCGTTCTGGATTGCTGATCAATCAATATAAAAATCCGCAAGCCTTCGCCGATGCGATCTGTTCGCTGATCATGAATAGGCCTCTGTATTTGAAAATGAAGCAAGAAGCTCGTCAAATTGCCTTGGAGAAATTTAGTTGGCGAGCAACAGCCGATAGACTCAACCAAATTTACGAGTCTGAAAAAGCTTTACAAAAGAATGAACTCCAAAATGAAGACCATAACAATCCCCGCAATACCGTCCACGAGTATGGCCAATGTCTCGGCACGATAAGCGGTGGTAAAGCTCGATTTGGAGAAGTGGGACACGATCCAGAAATAAAAGACGTTAACAAGGCTGACGATCATAGCACCGCTGCCGATTGCCATGAATGTCAAGATTTGCACGAATGGCATGTCCACGATTGGAGCTGCTTTGATGACTGCCCCCATAGCATTACCAGCACCCGAGTTTTCCAAAATGTTGCCGATCTGTGTACCGAAAATGACGAGTCCGATGGGAGTGATGATTCCACGGAAGCCTCTTTCGATTTCTTTTCCGCTATCGGCTATCAAAGGCTTGTCGATGCACTCATATACGGTTAACACAATACTGCTGAAGTGGACAATCAGGATTTCAGGCTATAAATCCGCATAACCTGCTCGGCTGTTTGCTCTAGAAGTGAAGCCGCTTCGTGCATGGATTGATCCAGCGTCATCGGTTTGTTGGTGATGCTGACAACGGCAGAAACGCCTTTTTCATAAAGGGTGTCGATGCCATTTCCAATGGAACCCGCGAGGACGATGACGGGAATGCCGTATCGTTGCGCGACTTGGGCAACTCCACATGGCGTCTTTCCTTGGGCCGTCTGGAAATCGACTTGTCCTTCGCCAGTGATAACAAGATTGGCTTTGTCCATGGCTTCTGCGAGTCCGGTCGTCTCAATCACAATCTCAATCCCGGAACGCAGCTGACCATTCAGAAAAGCGAGAAGGGCACCAGCGACACCACCCGCAGCACCTGTGCCAGGCAAATCGTGAATGGCTATGCCGCGGGTCTTTTCGATCAAGTCAGCGAAATGGCGCAAATGATCATCCAATTGGAGCACCATTTCCGGTGTGGCTCCCTTTTGCGGGCCAAAAACGTGAGAAGCGCCATTGGGTCCAATAAAAGGATTGGTGACATCACACGCGATGACGAAGTGACAGTCAGCTAGCCGCTTATCAGCCTGGCTCGTATCAATACGGCTCAGTCGTGATAATTCACCACCTCCAAAAGAGAGTGGCTGATCGTCTTGGTCGAGGAGCACATATCCGAGAGCTTGGAGCATGCCAGCACCTCCGTCATTGGTTGCGCTGCCACCCAGTCCCAGAATGAACTTGCGGCACCCCTGATCCAGTCCGGCTGTAATCAACTGACCAAAGCCATAGGTCGTCGTGACAAGCGGGTTGCGATCTGCGGCAGAAATCAAGTAAAGACCAGAGGCAGCAGCCATTTCGATCACACAGGTTACACCGTCACCCAAAATGCCAAATTCAGCAGCAATGTCCTGTCCGAGCGGGTTTTTTACGGTGGCGGTCAGTATTCTTCCATCTGTGGCATCGACCAAGCATTGCATGGTACCTTCGCCGCCATCAGCCATCGGTTTCACGGTGAGTTCACTTTGCGGGAGTGCGCGTCGAATCCCTGAGCGAATGGCTTCGCCCGCTTGTTTGGCAGTCAGGCTGCCCTTAAAGGAGTCCGGAGCAATTACAATTTTCATGACGGTGTTCCTCCTATCAAAAAGAGGGTATTTTCCCCATGATAAAAAAAGACTGTCCCCCGCGTCTAGGCGAGAAACAGTCTTGGTTGTGTCAGGCGTTCTTTTTCAAAGCCATTTCTTCTGGCTGCGATGTTTTCGAGAAGAACATTTTCATCATTGGCGGAGTGACGATGGTCGTCAAGAGTACAACGACAATCAGGACAGCAAACATGTCTTGTGTGAGCAAATTGTTCTCCAGACCAATGGCAGCGATAATAAGGGCGACTTCCCCACGAGATACCATGGCAGCACCAATGGCCATCGAGTTTTTCCACGGGAAGCCTGTGATTTTTGCACCAAAAGCACCACCGATGAGCTTGGAAACAATCGCGATGACGCTCAGGAGCACAATCAGTCCGAGGTTTTCCAAGATGCCAGAGAACTGTGCCGTTACCCCGATCGAGGTGAAAAACACTGGTACGAAAACCGAGTAGCTGATGGTTTCGACCTTGTGGGTTACTTCTTGCTTGTAATTGGTCAAGCTGATGGCAACACCGGCGATGTAAGAACCGATGATAGCAGCAACCCCTGTATATTCAGCAAAGTAAGCGAACAGGAAACAGATGATGAGCGCTGCGGAAATGACCGATTCTGTAACCTGCAACGGAGCGAATTTTTTCAAAACCCAAGGGACAACCTTCCAGGAAAGAACGATGACGATGGCAAAAAACGCGACCTTTTTCAAAACCACCATGCCAAGATTCACGTCGCCGCCAGCAAAGCTCATCAAGAAAGCGAGTGCCAAGATGACCAAAACGTCATCAATAACAGCGGCTCCCATGATTGTTGCGCCTTCTCTTGATTTTAGCTTGCCCAATTCCTTCAATGTTTGTACGGAAATACTTACACTGGTAGCAGAGAGCAACAGGCCCAGGAAGATCGCTTCGATGTTGGGGAGGCCAATCGCAATTCCGGCACCATAACCGAGTGCGAGTGGCATGACAATCCCGGCAACACCTACGCTGGTTGAAGACTTGGCGGTGCGTTTGAACTCATCAATATCCGTCTCTAAGCCCGCGATAAACATGAGCAGGATAACCCCGATTTGGCTAATTTCCTTGAGGATTTCTGTGTCTGTGACCAGCCCGAGAACGGTAGGGCCTAAAACGATACCGATGAGCAGTTTCCCCAAAACGGATGGCTGCCCCAATCGTACGCTGATATCACCAGCGATTTTGGAAGCGATCAAAATGACAGCCAGCTGAAAAATAAGCATGTGGTTTCCCCCTTTTTACGAAATAAAAAAGAGCCGTGATCACAGACTTCTTTTTGTCGGCTAAAAAAAGACAAAAAGAACCCTATGATGACAGGCTCCTCCAGTAACGAATTGAATATTCACTTACGATTTACAAACATTTTAGCATATTGGGCAGAAAAAGTAAACATTTGATGACAAATGCTCTCCTGCGTGTGAAGATAGAGCAAAAAACCGGAGGAGAAGCAGGTTTGAAAAAAATTAGCAAAGAGAATGCAGAGCATTATATCTGGGGCGATCAATGCGACGGCTGGCATCTGGTCAAAGGCCAAGAGCTCAGCGTCATTCATGAGCGGATGCCCGGAAATACAGCAGAAGTGCGCCATTATCACGAGCGGTCGCGTCAGTTTTTCTTCGTGCTGTCAGGACAGGCTATGCTGGAAGTGGATGGCGTTCGACATGTGCTGGGCAGGCAGGAAGGGGTAGAAGTGCCTCCGGGAGTCAAACACCAGATGAAAAACGAGGGAGCAGAGGATGTGGAATTTCTCGTGATCTCGCAGCCGACAACAAGAGGAGACCGTATCCAGACAGATTAAAGAAAGCCTGACCGTCATAAGAGGCGGCCAGACTTTTCTATGCGTCAAGCTTATTTGAAATTAGTGAAATCGGACATTTGTGCGAAGATATCTGCCAATGCATGCATTCCTTCGAGTGTTTGATAAGCGAAAATAGGCAGACCCACAACAAACAACAAAGCTTCTCCGATATATTTGGCGATCATATGATCAACCTCCTTTTGGATGTTCGTTACGCTACGCGATCCAAAACAAAGGAACCATATGTATCCATTTCGCCGTCTGTATGCTGTATGCGCCTGAATAAGCGAAGGCGCTGCGGTTGCCTTGCCGCCATTGGATAAGTCTCAACCAACAACGTGTTAATAGAAGGTCGGTACGTATCCGTGACGTTCTGATGTAGAGCCCGGTTTTGCAGGTAACACTGTCTGAGACAAAAAGCAGAAGTGAAGCATCCTACAAAAAGCGCGACCAAGGCGAAGAAATCTTCCAGCGAAAACAGCAGCAATAGCATATCTTCCATGGCGTTTCTCCTCCTTTCGTATTCATCATTCTACTCTTGTTCACAATATCGAGCAACCCCGAAAAATCATGAGAGCGGATACATTGCCAAACTGCCAACTATTTCAATTTGCTAATCGATAGATTGACTCGGTAGTTCCCAAAAGGAAGCAGGGCATCTAAAAAATGATTGAGGGCCTCTTGATCTGGAACATGTACCACCATGGTGTAGCAGCCTTCTCCGCTAATGCGGTGGGCTTCGACGATCTCGCTGCGACTTTTGATAAAACGAGTGAAGAGAGAATGATCGGTAGTGGTCATGAACATGGTGACGAGAGCAGTGAGGAATGGGGCGATTTTACTCTCATCAATGAGCGTTGTGTAGCCTTGAATAATGCCTTGCTCCTCCATTCGTCTAATGCGGTTGCCGACGGCTTGACCGCTTAGATGGACCTGTTCGCCGATGTCCTTCCACTGCAATCGGCTGTTTTTGCGTAGCAAGGCAAGGATGGAGAGATCGATTTGGTCTAGCATGCGTATCTCCTTTCACGGCGAAAGTCGGTAGCCAGCAATCGTTTCGCGGCAACCGTTCATAACCTTATAAAATAAACGTACATCCATTATAACGATAACGAGGAAAGGAAGAAATGACATGCAGATTCAGCTTGTACGACATGCTACCTTGCGCGTGGAATATGCAGGGCTGACATTTTTGGTCGATCCGATGTTTAGCTCCAAGGGCGAAATGCCAGCAGTACCAAATACGCCGAATCAGCGTCCGAATCCAGGAGTAGAATTGCCCATTTCCGTGGAGGAGGTACTCGCTGGCGTAGACGCCCTCTTGGTGACGCATACCCATTTCGATCATCTCGATGAAGCGGCCATACGCCTTCTCCCGAAGCATTTGCCTGTCTTTTGCCAGCCACCGGATCTGGATAAGCTGGTACAGCATGGCTTCGAACAAGTCATTGCCATCGAAGAGGAGTATACATGGCAAGGGATTCACCTACATCGAACAGGTGGTCAACATGGAACAGGAGAAATTGGACAGCAGATGGGGCCAGTATCTGGCTTCGTTCTGGGGCGAGCTGGTGAGCCGACGCTGTATGTGGCGGGGGATACGATTTGGTGTGAAGAAGTGGAGCAAGCTGTTACAGCGTATCGTCCAGATGCGATCGTCGTTTTCGCAGGTGCGGCCCAGTTTTTGACGGGAGACCCGATCACGATGACGCAGGAGGATATCGTCCATATCGCAAATGCCGCGCCCGACAGCCGTATCCTCGTTGCCCATATGGAAACATGGAACCATTGCTTGCTCAGCCGCCGGGAATTGAATGAATGTTTGCAGGAAAAACAGCTGTCCGGACGCGTACATGTTCCGCAGGATGGCGAAATCATCTCTTTTTAATGAGTGAACCGAATAGTAATGAAAAACAAAAGCTCCGCAGGTCATAGCGGGGCTTTTGACGTTGTCGAAAAAAAGGCTTATCCATCATTTGACAAACAAAAACGAACGTAATAAACTATTTTTACGTAAATGATTAATGTCATGAGGTGTTGTTGTGGCGCACGAACAACTGGAAACATATGTAGTCGAGAAACCGGAACAGGCGATGGCGCTATTGAACCCGCTCCGTGCCGAGATATTAAGCCGTTTGGCAGAGCCTGCTTCGGCAGCAGAAGTCGCACGTGGGATCAATGAAATCCCGCAGCGTGTCAATTATCACTTGAAAGCCTTGGAAAAGGTCGGATTGGTCAGGCGGGTAGGGAGTCGACAGGTGCGCAATCTCGTCGAGGTGCTTTATTTGGCGATTGCGCGGACGTATGTGCTCTCGGAAGGACTGAACTGGGGCAACGATACCATTCAGCAAATGAAGGATCAAGGATCGTTGTCTCATCTAGTCCAAACAGCAGAACGAATCAAGCGTGATGCCATGCTTTTGCTGGAGCGCTCCGATCAAGAGGTGGAGGTTCCGAGCGCCTCGCTGAATGCGAGTATTCAGCTAGCCAGTGCGGAACAGCGCAGTGCTTTTGTAGAGGAGTACGTCCAACTGGTGAATCAGCTTGTGGCGAAGTATCAGCCAAAAGAAAAGGGACAAGAAACGTATCAGGTCGTTCTGGCGGTTTATCCAAAACAAGGAGGAGACGAGGCATGAAGGCACAAGCTGTGGAGTCAAACAAGTCCAAACCCGTAATCGTTTGGGAAAGTCGAGTCCAGCCTCAAACCGATCAGGTCATTGCCATGCCTGCCCGAAACGGAAATGGGGTTGCTGTCGAAAGAGAAGCAGCTGTTCAGACATGGTCAGTGGGGCCGGCGAGTAATCCGGCAGTGGTGACGCAGGTTTCATCTGGATTTAACAAAAAATCAGTGGCGGTTCCACAAGCAACCAGCATGCGTATGGCCGCGTAAAAAATCGAGCGTAAACAAGCGAAGGAGGGCTTTTTCATGAATCTCATTCCGGTAGTAGTCGAGCAAACGAGTTATGGAGAGAGGTCCTATGACATTTACTCCCGGTTGTTGAAGGATCGCATCATTTTTCTCGGCAGTGCCATCGATGATCAGGTAGCCAATGCAGTCGTAGCTCAGTTGCTGTTCCTGGCAGCAGAGGACCCAAAAAAAGACATTCACCTTTATATCAATTCGCCCGGGGGCTCTGTCACAGCAGGGATGGCGATTATCGATACGATGAGTTTCATTGCGCCTGATGTGTCCACGATCTGCACAGGGATGGCAGCGTCTATGGGCGCGATGCTCCTCGTAGCAGGAGCGCCGGGCAAACGCTATGCGCTGCCCAATGCTGAAGTGATGCTCCACCAGCCGTGGGGAGGCAGTCAAGGACAGGCGAGCGATATTAAGATCGCGGCAGACCGTATTCTACGACATCGCAACATGCTGTATACGATTATCGCGGAGCGTACGGGGAAGACAGTCGAGCAAATCGAAAAAGATGCAGACCGCGACTATTTCCTTACTGCCGCAGAGGCGCTCGAATACGGCTTGATTGATAAAGTGATCGAAAAATTGTAGAGATGGGGGTACCGGGGTGAAGATCCTATTTTTGGGGGGAACGCGTTTTATCGGGCCACATGCAGTGAAGCGCTTGGCAGAATCAGGTCATGAGGTTGCTGTATTTAATAGAGGGATTAACCCCGGTGCTGCTTCTCTTCCGCAAGGTGTCGTTTCTAGCAGTCTCCACTTTGCGAGAAGCGCTATCCGTTCCGAGGGGCCAGACCAGATCGTGAAGATTATGACAAGGTACTCGTGGAGCGAGCCGTGATGGGGCAGCAGAGTCTGCCAGGCACGATTTTGCGCCTGCCGATGGTGTATGGCCCGCATGACTATCAGCATCGCGTCTATCCGTACCTTCAGCAGATGCGAGACGGACGTCCGTTTATTTTGCTCGATGAAGGCTTTGCTTCTTGGCGTTGGGCACGCAGCTACGTAGAAGACATCGCGCATGCCATTTACCTGGTGGCGACCGACGATCGAGCAAAGAATCAGATTTACCACGTAGCAGAAGAGCAATGCTTGTCGATGAGAGAGTGGATTGAACGAATCGGCAGCGTTTATGGTTGGGATGGCAAAGTAATGACAGCGCCTTCTGCTGAGTTGCCGACCGAATGGGTCCCGCAGATCGAATCGAAGCAGCATATTCAGCTGGATTCAGCAAAAATCAGGAGTGAGCTGGGGTATACAGAACAAGCTACCGCAGAGGAGTCTATGCGACGTACGATTGCATGGGAGATTGATCATCCTCCTGAGAACGTTTTGCAAGGAATTGACTACAGCGTAGAGGATAAAGTGGCTGCGAAGCTCGGAGTTTAGCGTACCGAATGTTCAACCGTCAGGATTTTTCCTGGCGGTTTTTTATCTGCACACGAACGTGATTAAAGGATTAAGTTTTAGTGACTTGTTCTATGAAGTTGTTCAATTGCTCCATAGCGTTGTTAAAATTCATAAAAAAGATATCTATATCCGTAACGGTATACTTTTCAAGTAATTTCTCAGGTTTCGTAATTAATGTGTAAAGATTTATATCTGTCTCATCTTGCTCAGGGTATACATAGATGAGTAGATCGTCAATTCGCTCTCTTAACTCAATGATTTGATTTGCGGAAAGTTCTGCCGCTATATGTTCTTCTGTCAACAAATCATTAAGCTGCCTTGTTAGTTGGGTTAATTTGCGATTCGCGTCAAATAATTTTGCGATGATTTGTTCATTGTAGTGTTTTGCAAAGTAGAGCGAGATGATATTTTCTACACTTTCATAAATTTTCATCCTGCTATTTCCTTGTTTATACCCACTAACATACATTTGAAGTGATTCCAATGTGATTTCTTTTCCATTAGCGTTACCTAAAAAATCACTGATAGATCCTACGTATCTATAGTTATTAAATACATTTTCTGAGTAGGTGTATGCAAGCATTCGGATTTCATCTTCATTGATATCGGCTGCATCCTTATTGCATCCGGAGGTCAACACTAGAATCAAGGATAGCATGATTAGTATCTTTTTCATTATTACCGCCCCTTCATTTAATTATATTATAGAGACTGAATTTTCCAACTCCATCAAGAAAACAGGTGTCCTCTATAAAGGGAACACCCAAATTTTAGCATTATCCTTTCCAATATTCACCTGTAGAGGTGAGTGGATTTAAGTACTTCACTCCCGTGTTCCAAGATATATTAAAACCTCCACCGCCACCTGATACGTTACCACCTATCCCTGTAATTGAAGTGCTTGTCCAAGAATGGTCATATTGTAAATAGACGCGCTCCTTTTTGTTAGTTGTAACTTTTTCAAGTACAGCGGTTATCGTGCCATTTGTAACATATCGATCATTAATCCAAAAGCCAACACCTGCGTCCGTAGCGCGTTTTGCTAACGCCACCTTACCACGTTTTTTATCAGTTCTTGTATCGAAGAAAGCTTCTTCATCACCCAAACCATTCCATCCTTGGATGACAACCCCATCAACGTCGATTGGCATACTTTTTTTATTATCTGTATAAACACCTACGAAATCGTATGGTTCACGTCCGACAAAACCTTCATTCTCATCCCACTCCCAATATCCAACAAACACATATTGATCACTTTCATCATCGTAAACAATTCTATCAGTAAACGTAAGCCATCCTTCCTCGTTAGATAAAGCCTTGATCGGTTTTCCATCTTCACCATCTGAATTTACAACCTTCAAATTACTGTACTTTTCTACTGTTATTTTCATTGCCTTATCAAAATCCTTCGTTTTTCTTACTTGCTCTCGTAAGTAATCTAATTTTTCGTTAAGTTTTTCAAGTTTTTCTTGTTTTACTGCTTTCTCGTATTTTGCGTCAACTTTTTCAGTAAAAGCCATACTTGGAACAGTGAGCAATGACATTGAAAGTGCAAGAGGTGTAATTATCTTAGAAAAATTACCTAACATTAACTCATCTCCCTAATTATGGTATATACTTCGTTTGCGTTCTACTATTTCTTGATTGTTTGTTCAATGTATTTTGTTGAAAAATAAAAAGATTACCACAATTTAATCTAACGGTTTTTTGTTTGCACATCAAATTGTTTGAAGGAAGGAGAAGCTGGGAATGAACATGAGTATCAGATGACGGGAGGCTCACCTTGTGAAAATCAGAACAAAAATTATCCTGGCTTTTGGTGTCATATTGGCAGTCTTGTTCGGTTCAGGTACGTATATGTACGTGCAAATGTTAGCGATGAAGGCATCCTACACAAAAATTATCGAAGAGGAAAAATTGTTGACGGACCTGCGTGAAATGCAGTTTATCATGACAGGTCGAAACAATGACGAACGTGCCTATTTGTTAACGGGCGATGAAGAGTTTCGGATGGAATTGAAGGAAAAGGCAGCAAAGGTGGACAGCCTGTTTGCTAAAATGATCAGTTCTCTTGATACTTCTCACCATCGTGAGGAAATGGAGGAGGCTGAGAGACTATATAAGTCTTATCTGGAGTCGAGTAATAAAGCAGTAGATGCAATGGATAAAGGACTTCGTGAAGAAGCCATCTCTCACCATTTCGGCCAGGAACGGCAATCGAGAAAAGAAATGGATTCGGTTGTGAGTGGATTGGTTGAAGAAGTGCGTAATGAAATCGAAGCAGATCAACAGGAGTTGGCAGAGAACGAAGGAATTTCGGCCATGATTCAGTTGTTTTTTAATGTAGCGGGAATTCTCGTCGCGATTGTGGTTGGCGGTTTTCTGATTCGCTCGATTGTGGCACCGCTGCATCGGGTGAACAAACAGCTTCATGATATCGCTGACGGAAAAGGGGATTTGACGCAAGAGCTGACCGTCTTTTCAAAAGACGAGATTGGACAGTTGGCAGGCTCATTCAACCGGATGCTTGCCAATTTACGAGAGTTGATTTCTCAGGTTCGCGGGCATGCCCAGCAGGTTGCAGCCGCAGCTGAACAACTGACAGCGAGCTCGAAGCAAACGAGCCAAGCTACGGAACAGATCGCCATCACGATCCAGGAAATGACAGAAGGAACGGACAGGCAATCCCAAAACGTAGAGGAGAGTCAGCAGGAAGTCGAAGAAATATCAGCTGGAATTGAAAAAATTGCGGCACGTGCGCAAAGTGTGTCTGCTGCGGCTGCCAGTACCTCAGAGCTGGCGACAGAGGGGGATCGAACCATCCAGCAGTCGGTATCCCAGATGAACGGGATCGGAGAAACGATGGAGCATTTGACTGCACTGGTAGGTGGTTTAGGAAAACGCTCCGAGCAAATCGGCCAAATCGTCGAAGTCATTACGCAAATTTCAGGTCAGACGAATCTCTTGGCATTGAATGCTGCCATCGAAGCGGCGAGGGCGGGCGAGCATGGCAGAGGCTTTGCTGTCGTGGCAGATGAAGTGCGAAAGCTGGCAGAACAGGCATCTGCATCGGCACAAGAAATTTCCCAGCTGGTAGCGTCGATCCAGATGGAGACGAACGAAGCGGTCCTCACGATGGAAAAAGGCTCTCAAGAAGTGGCAGATGGTATGGGGGGCGTCGCAAGAGCAGGAGAAGCGTTCTCTCAAATTCGCGATGCTGTTGTGGGCGTGACGAATGAAATTCAAGAAGTATCGACTGCGGCACATACCCTTACGGAAAGTACAGGCAAGGTCGGACAATCGATGCAGATGATCGCCACTGTAGCGCAATCGGCTGTCTCTCTCTCGGTGGGAGTCTCGTCTGCTACAGAAGAACAGCTTGCCTCGATGGAGGAAATCTACTCCTCGGCCGCATCGCTGGCGAGCCTTGCGGATGATTTGGAAAAGCTGATAGGCCATTTCAAGGTATAAAGCTTCGCCACAAGAAATACCCCTTAGAATCGACAGAATGATTCTGAGGGGTTTTTTTTCGTTTACGCCAATTTCCACAAAGACAATCTTCGGTACACAAGAAAAACCACGAGATTCCCCACTGCCGCTGCCAAAAAGACAGCCCAAGGCCCCAATGACAAAGTCATCCAGCCCGAACCATAGATGGAGAAGACAATCCCGAGCTTGAAAATAGAGCCGGTGATCCCGCTAATTCTCCCGATCATGTGGGCAGGGGTAGTCTCTTGACGGAAGGTCCAAATACAGACGTTTTCAATCGTGCTGATCAGACCCGTGAGAAACAGAGACAGACAGAGCATCCACGTACTTTTCGCGAAAACCATGAGCAAATAAGAGCAAGCAAGTAGCAGGATGGTCATGCCCATGATGCGGCCGATGGGATAGCGCCTCCGCAGATAGGCAACCACTGAGCTGCCGAGAAGACCGCCAAGTCCAGCGACGGAAAGCACCAGCCCTAATGTGGAATTATCCAGCTTCAGGTGATCCTTGGCAAAGAAAATGATCATGGCGTCATACATGCCCGAGGTGGCATTGAGAAAAATCACGAGCACCGTAATTTGCCATAACGGTCGATTTCCCAAAAGCTCCTTCCAACCATTTTGCAACTCCTGCCAGAAGCCGCCCTGAGTGGGGGCAGGCGCATCGGTACGATCTAAAAACGATATGGCGATAAAAGCCAGTAAATAGGCTGTACCCGTAATAAGCAGCCCGGTGTGCAGTGCCGACAGAAGCAGGATAAACCCGGTAATCGCCGGCCCCATAATTTCGATAAACGTGCCCATAAAAGAAAAACGAGCATTGGCTGAGGTTAACAGTGGGGTAGGGACCACTTGCTTGATCATGCTGACGCGTGCGTTGTGAAAGCCGTAATGAAACGCCATCAGGAAAAAGCCAGCCACATAATAATGAATGACCTGTGCATGCCCGGATTCGGTCAGTCCATATAGCAAAAACAACAAGACCATCTGGCCAAAAACCATCCATTGCGACCAGCGTTTTTTAGAAAAGCGATCGACCCAGACACCGATGAACATCGCGAGCAGCAGATTAGGCAAAAACTCAATGCTTTTCATGGTCGTCATGGCAACTGGCGATTGGGTCATGTCATACAAAATCAGTGGCAAGGCTAGTTCGTACACCTTTGCTCCACACGCGATAAAGGTGGAAGTGAAAAAGAGGACGAGAAAGGGCCGATTCCGCCAGATCGACATGCTTTCGTGTGATTCAGGCTTCGTGGCGGGGGTGTGGTAAGGCACTGGCATGAAAAAACCTCCTTCTTCGATCTCATTGTAGCTAGAAAAAGGGGAAGAAAAAGGGTAAAGTGTTTGATGAGTATGGACCCCTTTTTGGATTCGACAGCGACTGTTTACGTAGAAAGAGTGATGATCTCGATGCAAAGTGCCTACTACTACTTGCGCTTGCGCCAGCATTTTGCCTCTGCCGCAGAGGGTGAACAGCAGGAGATTACGCTTGCCGAGCTGGCTCGGATTTTTTGTTGCACGATTCGCAATGTGAAAAAAGTCATCAAGCAAATGGAAGAGCAGAAGTGGATTGAATGGAGCCCGGGAAGAGGACGAGGCAATGTCTCACGGATTATCTTGCTATACGGGATCGAGCAGATTGTTTTGTCCATCGCCCAAGAGCGTATACAAGATGGAGATTTGGAAGGCGCCATGCAGCTCCTAAGTGATTTTGCCATCACTGCCAAGGGGCGGGAGCATTTTTTTGAGTGGCTCTCTGGGCAGTTTGGCTTTATTCAGGAGGAAATCCGTGAACAGAAACTGGATACGCTTCGCATGTCCTTTTACAGGCCGATTCCGGCTCTTGACCCTGCCTTTGTCAACAGGCGTACTGAGTCCCATATGGTGAAGCAACTATTTGATACTCTCATTCGGTATGACGAAAAAATCGATGCATTCATCCCGCATCTCGCCCATCATTGGGAGGTAAATGAGAGCCGAACAGAATGGACCTTTTATTTGCGCAAAGGGGTATTTTTTCACCACGGGCGTGAACTGACAGCGCATGATGTCGTCTGGACGCTCGAGCGCATTGCCGATCCGAAGACGGGGTCTCCCTATCGCTGGATGCTGGAAGATGTAGAGAAGGTTACTGCGGAAAAAGAGACGGTGGTAAAAATCGTGCTCAGACGTCCCAATCAATTGCTGCTATCCATACTGGCAGCGGATCGGCTTTCGATCGTTCCAGGAGATGTCATTCAGGAAAAGGGACAAGCCTTTAGCCGATTACCTGTGGGCAGCGGACCTTTTTCATTGATAACGAATGACTCGCAATTGTTCATTTTAGAGGCTGTCCCCACGTATTTTCTCGGAAGGGCTCATTTGGATCGGGTAGAGATTTGGATTGTTCCCCAAAACAATAAAGATGTGCGAAACGAGGATTACTTTTCCAAACGAGGAGAGGTGCACTTCCAAACCTTCTGGAATAAGCTCGGGCCGATGGAGCAGTGGCAGGAGCTGCAAAGCGTGGAGAAAGGCTGCACGTATCTCGCTTTTAACCTGAATCGCCCTGGACCACAGCAAGATATCGCATTTCGGCAAGCGCTGGATCGTCTTATCGTGCGCGAGAAAATGATCAAGGAGCTGCGTGGCAATCGATATGCGCCTGCTTACGGATTTTTACCTGAGAACAAGGATGTGCCTGGTGAGGCAGCGGGCTGGGATGGGGTCTTCAAAGGCTGTCCCGATCATCGTCTTTACCAAGGACAAACGATGCAATTGTATACGTATGAAGGAGCAGGCAACGAAAATAATGCGGAATGGTTACAGAAGCATTTGGCGGATTGTGGCATTTGCGTCGATGTGACCGTCTTACCGATTGAGGAATTGAAGAAGCCCGAAATCATCCAGCAGGCAGATATGGTGGTTGCGGGTGAAGTTTTTGATGAACAGTGGGTGCTGGGGATGGTGGAATTCTTCAAGTCGGATGTCAGCTTTTCCCGACAACTGTGGAACCCTGCCTTACGAGAGCGAATCGATCAAGAGCTGAGTGCTTTGATGCTGGAGAGGGAAGTAACAGGGCAGCGTCATCACTTGCAGGAGGTCGAGAGAATTTTGCGTGAGCAGTGCGCGATGCTGTTTTTGTACCATACACGCCAGCATTCTGCTTATCATTCGGCTCTGGCTGGTGTTTCGTTGAATGCGCTTGGACTTGTCGACTACAAAAATATTTGGTTTCGGCAGTAATCGTGTAAGATGAGTCTGTCACAGCACCACTAGTTGCGCTATGATAAGGCTTACGCGTCAAAAGGTGGAGGGGAAAGTATGAAACGATTCCGATTTGATCAGCAAGTAGGCAAAACGATTGATCGCTATCATTCCGTCCAGGCGACGATTTCTCGTGTCATCCGCACACCTGATTCCGTTTCGATTGGGTGTATCCATTTGGAGGCAGGCGGGGTTGTCGGCTATCATCCGGCGACTTGCCCTCAGCTGTTTCTTGTGGTGAGCGGTGAAGGCTGGGTACGTGGTGAAGGTACAGAGCGCATCCCGATCCAGAGTGGTCAGGCGGCATTCTGGATCACAGGAGAAGGGCACGAATCAGGCAGTGAAACCGGAATGACAGCCATTGTGATCGAAGGAGATGGGCTCGATCCGGAAAGCTTCATGACCTTAGTGGAGACGTAGCATCTGTATGTATGATGGTATTGGTTTGCCATTCCACCAACCGTACATAAGCTCCCCAGACTACCCAAGAAAGACGGTGTGAAAGGCAAATGACATGGAAAACACATATGGTACTCGGTGCCATTGCAGGCTACTGTGCCTATCCTTCGTGGAAGGGCAGTGTCATTGGTGCAACGATGGCACTTGTACCCGATATCGATCAAGCAAATAGCAAGCTCGGAAACTTGATGGGACCTTTGTCCAAAATGCTGCAAAAAGGGTTCGGCCATCGTACGGTGACACACTCCTGGGTGATTTTATTCCTTCCGTTCCTGCTGTTTGGCGATTCTTTGGCTGCCATGGCGGCGCTTTGGGGAATCCTGTCCCATTTGATCAGCGATATGCTGGTGGGACGCATTCAGTTATTGTGGCCGTTGCGAGTAGGCTGGCTCGGCATTCCGGTGTCCAAGTCGATGTATCGGACTGTGGATCGAATCGTGTTTTATGGAGCGATTGTGTATATCGTGATCAAAGGTTATCAGTAAAAGAATGGACATTGAGAAAGGACCTCCTTGAGGAGGTCCCCCTAATTAATCAGCATGGTAGTGATTTATAATCAGCAAAAAAGTATTTGTACGTAATTTGACGATTTGTCCTATCTCTACATATTCATTAGGCTCTTTCTCAATGGACTCCATATGTTCATAAAGGACATCGACAATATCACTCTCTTGTTTATTTTGGCATTCTAAATATGCATATGTCTGTTTTATTTTTTTCATAGAGGATCCTCTTTCTCTACTTGTTAGAGTCGCTTCCGATTTATGGTTGATACCGTAGCTATTTAGTGAAAACAATAATGATTTTTGACTGATTTTTGTAATTTGATCAACTTCCACGTATTCGTCAGTTTCGGTATCAAGATATCGAATAACATCTTTTATTTCTTCTAAAACTTTATGGTTTATGCCAACCCTGGATCTTGAGTGTACATAACTTTGACCTGTTTTTCGCATGGTTATCACTCATCCTTATTATGTTGCATATCCATTCTTTATTATATAGAAGAATTGTAATATTTAGAATAAATAGTCATCTGAATAAAAAAGCTGACACCGGTTTAGGACCGATGCCAGCTTGCTAGTAACTATTATGAGCGGATTTTTCTTATCACGAAACAATTAAGGCATCATGAACTGTTGCACGAGTTCAGCGTTTTCATTCATGAATTTATCTGCGTTTTGCATGACTTCTTGTTGCGCTTCCATCATTTGTTGGTCAGTCACTGTAGCGAAATTGATGGAGTTGTCAGCAGTCATAGCTGGAATTTCCAGTGCTTTGCCGAATTCTGCTTTGGACTTCAACTTGAAGCTAAAGCCTTTTGGCATATCTGGAGTAGGGTTCGAGAAGTTCACTTTTACCGTGCCATCAGAATCTACACCATTGTCCGTCTTCGTCTCGTTCACGGTAACATTACCGGTCAGAGCAACAGGGTTGGAGGAGTATTCGTCTGCCACTACGAGTGCAAAGTCATAGGTTCCGGTTTTTTTCTTGTCTTGCTTGGTTGTCTCGAAAGTAGTCGACAGGTCCAGAATTGGCTGGTCGGTCTCTTTCATCAGGATGCTGAACTTGCCCTTTGTCTTGTCTTTTTCTTCTGTCGCTCTGTAGGTGAAAGACATTTCGCCATTTTGCTGATCAGACAGGTTGTGCAGGGAGTAACGGTTGTATGTTTCTGCACCTTTATCGTAGGAAACACTGCTGTAGACCAATTGATCTTTTTTCTCTTTTTCGTCAAACAAGAGCTTGCGGGACAAGATTTGATGGTCACTATCCACGAGCACGACCATTCTCAATTGATCAGTTGATTTGGCGTCTGTATCTTCTGTATCCTTGATGATGTCATCAAAGGCTTGCTCGTAATTTTTCTTGAATTCTTCTTTGCTGATTTCTTCTACTTGGTAGCCGCTGTCGAGCATCAAGGTAGCTACATTGTGGTAGCGGCTGTAGATCAGGTCAAACAGTTTCTGGTCTGCTTTTGCCTTCTCTGCAATTTGCTTCGCCAGAGCCGCGCCTTCTGCGTCGTTAAAAGTAACGGTAATCTCACGCGCATCTTCCTTGAGTCCTTCCTCGGAGAAGGAAACGTCTTTCTTGATGCTTACCTGGCTGTCTTTGATGCTGTCAGCATACAGCATGGCATACGGAGTCATTACCGATTTAAGTTCATCTTGGTTAAAATTGATCGCTTTATTTAAATCACTATAGGTTACGAAGCGCTTCGGCAGTTCCTCGCCCAACTTTGCCTTGAGTGCATCGCGATCTTTCAAGTCCATATATGCGTATTTGGAGTAAAACTCTGGAGCCTTGAAGCCCATGATGGAATCACTCATGAAGTATTCGAGGGTAGCCAGCTTTTTATCCTGGAGATGAATCTCTAGGTTACCGGATTGTTGGTTTTTCTGTTCATCGATGTTGCTTTGCATCACGAGCTTCGCTTTGCCCAGCATGTCGAGAATTTTTTGCGCTTGCGGGTCTGGAATCGTTGCATCTAGGGCAATTTCACTCAACTCAGTGGTGGAGTGAACTGGTTTTTCCAGGTATGGCTTCATGTAGTCTTGGTATTCCCCGTAAGCTTTGGATACGTCGCTTGAAAATTTCATCATGCTCTCCGCTTCCGCTTGCAGGTAAATCGTTTTTGCGCTTTTAAACAAATCGTACTTGGCATAGGCGGTTCCTAAACCACCCAGCACAACGACAGCCGCTGCCCCCGCGATCAACCATACTTTTTTCTTGCTTTTGCGCGGTGGGTTCACGTTTGTTGCAGTTTCCATCTGTTCTCTCCCCTTTTTGCTCTCTCTCTTTGGTGATTACCATGTGCGTAATGATTTTGCGCACTCGATTTTGTATTGTACCATAAGGAGAATGAAGGGGAACGATTTCCAGTAAATTTCTTCAAAAAAGAGGAAGAAAGACCCAAAAAGTTGCATTCTTCCTACTTTTGTATGCATATAGAACAAAGAAACAGCGACAGCAGGGGGGAGATTACGTGGATTTTCGCGTGCTGCAAACGTTTATGGTGGCGGCCACGACAGAAAATTTTCACCAGACAGCAGAAGCGTTGTTCATTGCGCAGCCTACTGTCAGCCAGCATATAAGACAATTGGAAAAGGAGTTGGGGATCAAGCTGTTTGAACGGGTTGGCAAACGCGTTCGATTAACGGCTGCGGGCAAGCGGTACTTGCCACATGCAAAAGGGCTTCTCCAACAGTGGCATAACAGTATGGAGGACTTGCAGGCATGGAGACAGGGCTATCGGGAAAAGCTTCAACTGGCTGTTTCACCGATCATTGCCCGTGCTCGTTTTTCCCATTTGCTGCACCGATACACCAAGCTCTATCCCGATGTAGATATCTCGATTAAAATTGTCGACTCCGTGGAAATTGGCCCGCTAGTTCAAAATGGACAGGCTGATCTGGGATTAACCCGGATGGTGCCGGGAGAATTCCAGTTGTCTACCTATCTTTTGTACGAAGATCCTGTTGTTTTTGCAGTCCCTCACAGCGGCGGAGATATGGAGGCACCTTTGCCTGATTGGGAGCAGGAGGTGCAATCGAACCGTTTGCTGACCCACAATCATCCGGGATACTGGGATGAGTTGCTGTTGCTTTTGCGTCAGAGGGGGCTTTCCTTGCGTACGATGGCTGTTTCGCAGGTAGACATTACGAAGCGATTCATCGAGGATGGATTGGGCGTTTCCTTTTTGCCTCGGACGGCTGTCGATCGGGATTTGTTTGAAAACCGCTTTATTGAACTGCCCACACCTGGCCTTGTTTTACCGAAGGTCGCTTCTTATTTGTTGGTACCCAAGGCGGGGATTAGCGAGCCAGCGCAGCATTTTATGGATATCTTGCAGTCCTTGTATCCACCGATGCCGCTTGTTCAGTCGGGTGGACGGACATAAAAGATAACAAGCCTGTAAGGTAGATGTAAGGTGAATCGATAGTTTTGACCAGCATATGTAGCCTATACTGGACCCTGCTTGAAGACAGCAGGGGGGAATGACGAATATGCAGGCTGAACCAATCACACAGAAGGATCGGATTTATTCCATTGATATTGTAAGGGGATTGGCATTGTTCGGGATTTTGCTGGTGAACTTGCCAGGCTTTATCTTGTATTCGGAAGACGTTCGAATGCCAATAGAGGCAGGGATCGATGCATGGATTCGCTTGAGCTATGATTTATTTATTCAGACGAAATTTTTCGGGATCTTTTCGTTTCTGTTTGGCTTGGGTTTTTACATTTTCATGTCACGGGCTGAACAGCGTGGACAAAAAGTATTTCGTCTCTTCAGCAGACGGTTGTTCGCGATGTTTTTCATTGGTGTGATTCACGTCATTATTTGGTTTGGAGATATTTTGACGGTGTATGCACTCCTCGGCTTTTTACTCATGCCTTTTTATCGAAGAAAGCCATCTACCATTCTAGCATGGGCAGCCAGTCTGGGAGGACTGTACATGCTCACTCAAGGCGTGGCGCTCGTACAGACGCTCAATGGTCAAGAAATCTTTCCGTTTATTGCATCATTGCAGACGACACTGATACCGATTTTCGTGATGTTCCTGTTTGGTTTGTATGCGGGAAAACGCGGATTGATTGCTCAAATTTGCGAGCATAAACCATTGTTGAAACGAATCGCTGCTACTACTCTTGTAATCAGTCTTCCGATCGCAGCAGGTATTGTTTGGGCTAGCGGTGTCGTATTTGGTCCAAAGCTTGAACAGGTGAACAAAATATTGGTTGATCTGAGTACGCTGCCTATGGCGCTGTGCTTGTTAGCCAGCTTGTTTCTGTTGCTGGATCGTGAGTCGGTGAGGAAAGTTCTCCAGCCGTTTGCCTACACGGGACAAATGGGGTTAACGACTTATTTGGGTCAGACCGTCATCATGACCATTCTGATTCCTTTGTTCGGTATTACGGCCATGCCGCTCTCTTCTTGGTTTTTGCTCGCGTTGCCGATCTATGCGTTTCAATTACTCGCAAGCTGGCTGTGGCTGAAGCGTTTTAATCAGGGGCCGATGGAAAAGCTGTGGCGCTTCCTGACGTACGGACGCAAAAAGAAGACGGTTCCAGCTCCTGCTAACTGATTGTAAAACGTGATCAAAACTCCGGTTTTCTTCTATTTCCCTTCACGATTATGAATCGATTATACTGAAGAGAAAAGAGACGAAAATGGAGTGGTGATGATGACAAAACAACATCCTTTGGCTATCGGCTTGGATGGTATCGCCGTAGCAGAAACAGACCTTAGTTTGGTGGATGGGATTAATGGACTGCTGGTATATCGCGGTCATTGGGCGCGTGATTTGGCTATTCACCACACATTTGAGGAAGTGGCACACCTGCTCTGGTTCGGACATTTGCCCAGCGAGCAGGAGTTGACGGATTTAAAAGATAAGCTCAAAGCAAACCGTGAGCTGCCGGAGCATGTAAAGGGAATCCTGAAGCTGATCCCGGCAGATGTAGATATGATGAGTGTACTGCGTACAGGTGTTTCGGCGCTGGGCAGTTCCTCGCATGGCTTCCCGCCGACTATTGATGAAGTTATTTCGCTGGCTGCCAAGATGCCGACAATCGTTGCGTATCGCTTCGCTTGTCTGGAAGGCCGCGAACCGTTGGCACCGAATCCGGAGCTGGATCATACAGCGAACTATCTGTATATGCTCAAGGGCGTAAAGCCGAATGCGGCACATGTACGTGCACTGGATGCGTACCTGATTTTGACGCAGGAGCATGGCATGAATGCATCGACATTCTCCGGTCGTGTCGTCAGCTCGACCGAATCCGATTTGATTTCTTCCATTACGGCCGCAATCGGAACCCTGAAAGGTCCTTTGCACGGTGGAGCACCTTCTGAAGTGACGGAGATGATCGAGGCGATCGGCACGAAGGAAAATGCAGAGCCGTGGCTGCGCAACAAGCTGGAGAGCGGCGGACGTTTGATGGGCTTCGGACACCGCGTCTATAAAACGATTGATCCGCGTGCAACTGCTCTGCGCGTCGTTGCATCCGAGCTGTCATCCAACGATCCGTGGTTCGATCTGGCGACACACGTAGAAAAAGTAGGCTTGCAGCTGCTGGAAGAGTACAAACCAGGCCGCAAGCTGAATACAAACGTAGAATTTTTTGCAGCAGCTGTCATGCGCGCGGTGGGCTTGGACGACAATTTGTTTACACCGACATTTGCCGTGAGCCGTGTGATCGGTTGGAGTGCGCACATTCTGGAGCAGGCAGGCAAAAACCGCATTATTCGTCCGCAATCCAATTACATTGGCACGATGCCAGAATAATTCAGACGTTTATCATGAAAGCTATCCGTTATACGGGTAGCTTTTTTTAGTGTTATAAATGTGACTGTAGTGGGGAGAAGAATATTTCCAGTCTAGGCTCCAGGCTCCGTCCTGCTGAGGGCTGAGACTGTCCGCTCCGAAGGGATGAGCGGGGAAACGCAAAAGTGGTAGCCGCTTCGTAGCTCGGGCACGTTGCGTTTCTTTTGCCCGCTCATCCCTTCTCCGCTCGGTAGGACTCCACAAGTCGCTACGTCTGGAAATATTCTTCTCTGTCGTAACCGATGACATTTTTCAATCTTTTAATGCTTTTAAGACCCGTTTAAGCACGGCAAGCTCGTAGAGGAAACAGGAGAAAAAAGCGAAGATCTTAGGGACACCGACCGAGACGGAATGCAAAAAGCGAAACACGCCTTTAAGCGTCCACCTCTGAAAAAACATCTTGAATGGACCACTTTGGACGCGGTTTCGCTTTTTGCATGGAGTCGGGCAGTCAATCCCGCAGCGGGTGGCCCTAGAAGCTGAGCGTTTTCTCCTGTTTCCTCCCCACCACAACAGCGGGACAAAAGTGCAACTCGGGATTGCAGAAGAAGCTTACTTTTGGCATGATAATAAAAAAAAGTAAGGAGTGGAGCAAATGGCGTTGTTGTCTACCCCGTTTCAGTTTAAAGGACTTAGCTTGAAAAATCGGATTGTCATGCCGCCGATGTGCCAATACTCTGTGGATGCACACGATGGAACACCGACAGACTGGCATTTTGTTCATTACGTTTCTCGTGCCGTAGGGGGAACAGGTCTCATTATCGTGGAAATGACCGATGTCGAGCCTGATGGCAGAATTTCCAACGGCGATTTGGGCTTGTGGTCTGACGAGCAGATTCCGGCGTATGCGCGGATTGTCTCCGAGGTTCAAAAGTATGGGGCCAAAATTGGCATACAGATTGCTCATGCAGGCCGCAAAGCGGAAGACGCCGAAGTGCCTGTATCGGCATCTGCGATTGCTTTCCCAGGGGCGCGCTACAAAACGCCACGGGCTTTGACGACAGAAGAAGTCAAGCAAATGGTCGTCAAGTTCCAGGACTCAGCGAGACGTGCGGTGGAAGCCGGGTTTGACACCATTGAAATCCACGGTGCGCACGGATACTTGATTCACCAGTTCCACTCCCCTTTGACGAATCAGCGAGACGATGAGTACGGGCGGGATAAAGCGCTGTTTGGCGTGGAAATTATTCAGGCAATCAAAGAGGTCATGCCAGCTGACATGCCGCTGATCATGCGCGTCTCTGCCGTGGAGTACGTGGATGGAGGATATGGGCTGGATTACAGCACGGAGCTTTGCCGCCGTTACAAGGAAGCAGGCGTGGATATTTTCCATATATCCAGTGGCGGGGAAGGACCGATTGGTTCAGCAGGCCGTCCAGGTGTTCATCCTGGCTATCAAGTTCCATTGGCACGCGCGATTAAACAGGCATTGGATGTACCAGTCATTGCAGTCGGCAACCTCGATGATCCAAAAGTGGCGGAAGCATCGATTGGCAATGGCGATACGGATCTGGTAGCAGTCGGACGCGGCATGCTGCGTGACCCTTATTGGGCACTGCATGCGATTCATGAGATGTCGGCGGATGAGTTGCAGCCACCAAAGCAATATTCAAGAGCGTTTTAATCGAGTAAAAGAGCGAGGGGCTTCCTTTCGGCTATATTGGTCGGAGGGGAGCCCTTTTGTATGGTGAGCCCCTTGACACTTTTTGGGAGTCGGTCTATGATAAATGTCAGTCAGTACTGACATTCATTTTCAGGAATGAGGATAGCGATGAGCAGCAAAAATCTTACAAGCAGCGAAAAACTGATGATAGCCGCAATCGATCTCATCGCGGAAAGAGGCTACAACGGCGTAACCACGCAAGAAATTGCCACTGCGGCAGGGTTGAGTGAGAAGACGTTGTTTCGTCACTTCGGCAGCAAGCGGAATTTGCTCGAAAGCGCCTTTGACCGTTTTCATTACACGGAAGGACTGACAAAGCTTTTCGCGGAGAAGCTTGTGTGGGATTTGCGCGAGGATTTGCTTTTGATCAGCCGAACGTATCACGAAATGATGAACCGTAATCGGAAAATGATTTTGATTAGTATTAAGGATGAGGCTCATTTGCCCGGATTCCGCGAGCGGACCCAAAAGCACCCGCGACAGTTGATGGTACTGTTTACAGATTACTTCAAAGAGATGGGCAAAAAAGGCAAGATGATCCAAACGAATCCTGAGGCACAGGCGACAGCCTTCATGGTCATGAATTTCGGGGCGTTTTTAAACGATCTGGACGGCATTAGCAATTTTTCAGGGGTATCTCTGGATGCATTTATCGAAGAGAGTGTAGAGGTTTTTGCTAGGGGTTTGACTCCCTAGTTTTTTTACCACATAAATGTCAGTCAGTACTGACAGTCAAAATGCGAATCACAAAGCGAAGGGGAAGATGCGGCATGGAAGCGACAAAAACGCAGCAAAACAGGGAAATATTAATCCGGATCTTGATGTTTACCTTGGTCATATCATCCATGAGTGCTTTGGTGTTTAACATTGCACTCCCCGAAATTAGCAAGGAGTTTGGTTTGAGCATAGCGCAGGTGAGCTGGCTATCGACCGCATATGGATTGTTATACGCGATCGGAACCGTGACGTATGGCAAGCTGGCGGATCGATACAAGCTCAAGAATTTGTTGACGTTTGGACTTTTGGTGTTTACGGCTGGCTCGTTTTTCGGTTTGGTCTCCGATTCCTTTGCGATGGCCCTTTTCGGAAGATGCTTGCAGGCAGTAGGGGCGGCTGTCATTCCGGCTACTGCGATGCTCATTCCTTTGCGATACTTCCCGCCTGAGCGCAGGGGTTCTGTTTTGGGAAGAACGGCAGTAGGATTGGCGCTTGGCGGTGCGCTCGGTCCTGTGGTCGCGGCGTTAATCGTCAGCTTTGCCCATTGGCGCTGGCTGTTTTCCATACCGCTCTTGATCTTGCTTACGCTGCCTTTCTACCGCAAATACTTGGAGGATGAAGAGATTACGTCTGGTGGGAAGTTTGATTGGGTGGGCGGCTCTTTACTCGCGATCAGCGTGACGTCATTGCTTTTGGGAGTAACCAATGGATCGTGGTGGTTTGCATTGGCGAGTTTGGTTACTTTGCTCCTGTTCGTCGTACGAATTCGTTCGGTAGCCGATCCATTTGTACAGCCGAAGGTTTTTGCCAACAAGCAGTATACAATCGGGATTCTGATGGCATTTCTCATAAATGGAATGGGGATATCGCTTTATTATCTCAGTCCGCTGCTCTTGGCTCAGGTGCAGCAGCTATCGACGAGCTGGATCGGCTTTGTGATGGTTCCAGCGGCCATCGCTTCGGCATTGCTTGGTCGCGTGGGAGGAAAGCTCGCGGACAGGCGGGGGAATGCTTTTCTGTATTTTGTTGCGTCTAGCTTACTGATTGGCTGCTTTGGCTTGCTGTCTACTTTCACAAGCGCCTCGGTTATCGGCATTGCACTCTTCTTGATCTTAGGCAATGTGGGGCAGTCTTTTATGCAAATTTCAATGGCGAACTCGATCTCGAGGACGTTGACGAAGGAGCAGGCGGGAGTAGGCATGGGGATCTTTTCGATGCTGAGCTTCATTTCCATGGGGATCGCGTCTGCGGTATACAGCAAGGTTATCGATCTTGGCGCGAATACCAATTGGAACCCGGTGAATCCGTATACGAGCGGCTTCATTTACAGCAATATTTATTTGATGATGGCCCTGATGCACGTGTGTCTTATGGTCTTCTACTACTTTCAGTTCGGTAGGGCCAAGAGACAAAGCCTTCTGGCGGATAGCTGATCTTTTGTTCACTCTGGCTTAATACAATATGTGGTAGACTAAAACAAAAAAGGAAGGGGGTTCCTGTTCGTTGCGAGAGCTTTCTGCCATATGTTTTACAGAGGGAGAACCACTGTTCATCCAAATCTATCACTTTATCAAAGACGAAATATTGCGTAACCAAATCACGTATGAAGAGTTTCTCCCCTCGATTAGAAGCTGTGCCCAGTCGCTTGCTGTCAGCAAAAACACGGTGGAAGTTGCCTATCAGCTACTGGTATCGGAAGGGTACGTCAGCAGTATTCCGAAAAAAGGGTATCAGGTGACGTACAAGGCAGGACCTCCTTCGGGGCAACATCCAGCGGAGCGAGAAGACTCTCGTATACCATCGATTCGCTATGACTTTCGCTACGGCAACATCGAGCTCGGGGCATTCCCTTTTCATCCGTGGAATAAGCTGCGCAACAAGCTCATTTCCTGCCATCAGCGCACGTATATGGTGGAGGGACTGGCTCAAGGCGAATACGTCTTGCGAAAGGAACTCTCGAAATTGCTGCATGAAACGAGAGGAGTCCTCGCTACGCCAGAGCAGATCATTATTGGAGCTACCCCGCAACAGTTAGTGTCGATTGTCGTCCAGCTTTTGGACAGAGAGAAGCATGTGATTGGCGTAGAAAATCCGGGCTATGATGGTGCGAGAAATACGTTTCTCAACGGTGGCTACCTTGTACACGGCATTTCCTTGGAGGCAGACGGTGTATCCATCGAAGAGCTGAGGCAAAGCGGGGCAAGCATCATGTACGTGAGTCCTTCTCAGCAATTCATCAACAAAATGACGATGCCTTTGGAGAAAAGAAACCAATTGACCTTATGGGCGCAATCCTTATCGCATGCTTATCTGGTGGAGGATGACTACGAATGGGAGTTCAAATATCAAGAGAGCTACATCCCTTCGATCCAGAGTCTGTCACCCCAAAAGGTTGTCTACATTGGGAGGCTCTCCAAAGCATTGCTGCCACTCGTAAACGTCAGCTACGTCGTCCTTCCCTATGAGCTGTTATCGCGTTTTCACCAGCGTATGCCTGAATACGATCAGCCTGTTTCCCGCTTGGACCAGTTGACGCTAGCGGCGTATTTGTCTGATGGCTATTGGCATAGACACTTGCAGCACATGCGAAAAAACTACGCGGAAAAGCGAGAGGTGTTTCTTCAGGCAGTCGCTCGTTACATGGACGGACGTGTGGAAATAGAAGGGAAGGATACAGGGCTGCATGTATTTTTGACCGTAAAAAGCCAGCGTACAGAAGCGGAACTCATGGAGCGTGCCTATCAGAAAGGTGTAAAAGTCTACGGAACTGCCCGATACTGGCTGCATGATACAAGGGAGCATCCGACGGTATTGCTAGGGTACGGAGCATTAACTCCCGACGATATTCAGGAGGGCATTCGGTTGTTGGCTAGTGCCTGGTTCGAGTAACAGATCAGCTTTCTGTCCCACTCATCTTGAACGATCTGTCCCTTTGGCTTCGGACGGCTATCCATTACGATGGACAGGACAGCGATTAGAAAGGGTGGGAAAAATGAAGTTCATTTTTGATCTGGACGGGACGATCTGTTTCAAGGGTCAGCCGATCTCAACAAACATTTTGGATAGCCTGCTTGCACTCGAACAAGCGGGACATACGGTAGGTTTCGCCTCTGCAAGACCGTGTCGTGACATGCTGCCTGTCCTCGATGAGCGGTTTGCCAATCATCTCCTCATTGGCGCGAATGGAGCGATGACACATCACCAAGGGAGCTTGCAGGGCTGCGTGCCGATCCCGGATCGTTTGGCACATGAAATCATCAGCATTCTCGAGGATTATCGCGCGCAGTATTTTATCGATGACTCGTGGAACTACGCACATAATTGTGTGTCTACCCATCCTTTTTTGAGCTATGTCGATCCCAATCGGACAGCCAGCCGCGTGGACGTGGATCAACTGAATGCCGTGCTGAAAATCCTGATTTTATCATGTGACCGTTATGAAGAATTGATGGCGAGAATCAAGGAACTCGACGTCACGCTACATTATCATTCGGCAGAAGGCATTCTCGATCTTACGTATCGGGGAGTGAACAAATGGGCTGCCCTGAGTCGGTTCGATGTGCCAGGAGAGCCGTTCATCTGCTTTGGCAATGACATGAATGATTTGCCGCTGTTTGAAAAAGCACATCATTCCGTATTAATTGGCGAATATGAACCGCTGCTTGCATGGGCAAAGGAAAAAATCACTGTGGATGAACAGGTGGAGCCATCCATTATCGCAAAATTGCGAGAGCTGGGCGAGAAGTATGAGTTAGCTCTTCCGTAAACTGAAAAGGAGGCCATCAAATGATGAATCCATTGTTGGAGAAGAGACATCGGGCTCTGCGCGAAGCAGAGACCAAAGCTGAGTTTTTATTTGCCACTATCGAAGAGAAGGGCATCATTCGCAGCGGTGTGACGGAAAAAGATATCAACAAGGAGATTTACGAGCTGGCCTTTCAATTGTTCGGGATCAAAAAATATTGGCATAAGCGAATTGTGCGAGCGGGGAGAAACACGCTGTTTCCGTACCGAGAAAATCCACCGAACTTGACTGTCGCTCCCGAAGATATTGTCTTTCTCGATTTCGGGCCCATTTTTGAAGACTGGGAAGCCGATCTCGGGCGGACGTATGTGCTTGGAAATGATCCGGTAAAACACAAGCTGCGCGACGATATTGAAAAAGCGTGGGACGAGGGCAAGGCTTACTTTTTGTCCAAGCCTGATATAACAAGCAGCGAGCTGTTTACCTACATGTGCGAGCTTGCCAAAGTATACGGCTGGGAGTACGGTGGTCCGCACGCCGGGCATCTCATCGGTGAATTCCCGCATGAAAAAATTCAAGGGGATGATATCGTCAACTATATTCATCCTGACAATCACAAGCCAATGAGAGAGCCGGATCATAACGGACACCCGCGCGATTGGATCTTGGAGGTTCATTTTATTGATCGGGAACGGGAAATTGGGGGCTTTGTGGAGAAGCTGTTGACGGTGGAGTAAGGTTTATGTTGCTCAAAGTTATTACTGGAGATTCCGTTTGTTCCTCGGAGTCTCTTTTTTGTAATTGTACGGAATTTACTTATAGTCTCATCATGTACGCGCACTCACACGAAATCCGTCAAGTGCGAAGCTAGACGGTTACACCCCACTGCAAACCGGACCCGAGATTGTTGAACTGGCGCAAAAGGCAGGAGTGCAGCGAGTCACGGTTTTATGGAATGGCGAGAAGGGACCTGTAGAGAGGGCTGTAGAATCCAGTGACCTCGAGTGGACCCTTCTCCAGCCTGTTGAGTTTATGTCCAATGCGCTTCAATGGGCAGAGTCTATTCGCATGGAAGGGATTGTCCGGGAGCCATTTGGTGACTCACCCAGCGCTATGATCCACAATTGCCGACATCGCTAGCGTAGCGGTGGCCGCATTAATCGGTGATGGTCACGCCAGGAAAACCTACACGCTGACGGGTCCAGAGGTACTGACAGTGTTCGATAAGGTTCGGATTCTTGGTGAAGCGATCGGCAGGGATATCCAGTTTTTCGAGCTTACCGAAGATCAGGCACGCGAACGTATGCGAGAGCAGGGAGCGCCAGAGGACGCCATCGATTTCGTCTTAGGATGGTATGCCAACCCTCCAAAATCTGCGTACACAGTGGTTCCGACCGTCGAGCAGGTCACTGGTCGTCCAGCACGAACCTTCGCCCAGTGGGCATCTGAACACGTGCCATATTTTAAAAAAACATAATTGAGGCGTTCCAAAGTACTGGATACGACTTAATACATCACCATATTCCCGGTCTTTTTCATATGCTTCTCCGCTTGCTTCAACAACACGACGGTCGTCGTCACCAGCACAAGCAATACAACGCCCAGAAGTGCCATACTTGGCAACATTGTCTGCCACGATGCCCCCTCCATCAACAACTCGCGAATCAACTGAAGCGCGTAGGTCAGAGGAAAGCAAAAGGAAATGACCTTGGCCCAAACCGGAAAGGCCATCGGAGGCAGACGGACACCGGAAAAGATCAGCATCGGCTCATCCAAAACGGTGTACAGAAAGCTCGCATCGCGTGAAAACAGAAAGAGCACACAGAGAAAGCCGCCCCAGACGATGGCCGATACCAGCAAAATGAGGAAGGCGAGTGGAGGCGCCCACCAGCCGCTCAGCTGAATGCCATTGACAAAAAACAAGGCTAACAGGACAAAGCAAAAGAACAGCCAGACCCCCTCGATCAGTGAGGAAAGCGAACGCCCATACAGAAAAGCGAGTCGGTTGACCGGGCTGATGAAGATCATTTCCATGGTTCCCGCTTGCCTCTCAAAGCTCATTTGCCATGACGACTGCACCAGACACCAATAAAAGATGTAGCCTAAATAGCCAGTCAACAAGAACAACGGCAACTGTTCGTAGCTGATGAACCGGGCTAGAGGGGAATCAGCTCCCATCCGGAACGGGGCAAACGAATAATACGCGGTAACAAAATTGATGACGGGCCAGACCAAGAGCGAGAAATAGATCATTTTGCTGTGAAACGAATGGCGATGCTCCTTGATGATTTCTGCCAAAAGCAGGCTGCCTAGCTGTTTCATGCGCCCCTCCGATCTGCCATGTGCAGGATGACGTCTTCCAGTGATGGCTGTTGGGTGGAGAGACGCAAGACAGGGGATTGATGAGCAGCCAAGAGGGAAAGCAGCGGAGTCGTCATATCCGTTTTGCCCCGTAACGTCACTTCCCAGGTCTGATCGTCCGTTTCCGCGATTTCACGCGAGCCGCCATAATCTAGAGCTAGCTGGCGCAAATCGTAATCGAGCGAGTCAGAGAGAGCAGGGATCACTACCTGCAAGGCTGTGTCCAGGCGAAGCGATTTAGTCAGGTGCTCTGGTGTATCATGCGCCACGAGCCGTCCTTTATCGATGATGTATACCTCGTCGCAAAGCTCTTCAACCTCATGAATGTAGTGGCTGGTCAACAGAATGGCTTTTCCATGCTGTGAAGCGAGCTCACCCACATGCTGGCGAAGCTGCCGGGCGATGGGGGCGTCCAAGCCGAGAGTCGGTTCATCAAGAAACAGGTAGCGCGGATCATTGATCAGGCCGCGGGCGATTTGCAGTCGTTGCTTCATGCCTTTGGAATAACGCTCGACAGGGGTGTCGGCGGCCTCATACAGGCCAACCTGCAAGAGCAATGAATCGATCCGATTGCGCAAGGCCTGCCCTTGCAAACCGTACAGACTGCCGAAATATTGCAGGTTTTCCCGCCCTGTCAGCCGCCAGTACAGCATGCGCTCTCCCCCTGCGATCATGTTGACCTTGGCCTTGACGAACCGATCGTCCTTTACCGCGTCATACCCGTCTACCGTGATCGTGCCGCTGGTCGGGGTGAGCAGTGTGGAGCACATCTTGATCGTGGTTGTTTTTCCTGCGCCATTAATGCCTAACAATCCAATGATCTTGCCGGGTACCATGCGAAAGGACAGATCAGCGACTGCCTCGACCTCTGTCCATTGCTGGCGAAGCCAGCCTTTTTTCTCTTTCACCCGGTATACCTTCCGTACATTTTCTGCAATCAGCATGATCGTTGTCCTCCTCGTTATCCAAAAATCGATTCCATGACGCGTTTTTCCATCCGACGAATGCCCCACACCCCGATGACGAGATAGACGAGGGACAGGGCTGCCATATGAAACAACTGTGGTGAAACAGCATGCAGCGGCGCTCCTTGAATCACGCATTGCCGAAAAGCATCCAACGCAGGCGCGAGCGGCATGATGAGCCCGAGTGGTTGCACCCATTCAGGCAAATACGGAATCGGGAACGTCACCCCACTGACAAAGGCCATCACGGCAAACAATGTGTTTTGTGTGATGTATGTATCCCGGAACCAAAGCATGAGACTGCCCAATACGAGCGCCTGGCAAAAGAAAGCACCTGTAGACAAAATCCAAACAAGGACGGCGCTCCATACGTTTGTATGAGAGAGCGTGAGTCCGAACAGCGCCCCAACAAGCACAATCACCGAAAATTCGAACAAAGTACGCATGAGCTGTTGGGCGACATTCCCCAAAAAGTACCCCCTGCGCAAGGAAGGGGTGAGCAAAACCGCCTCCAAGGTCCCTTCCCGCAGCTCCGTAATGAGTGAGCGGCTGACATTCATCAAGGTCGAGACGGCAAACGCATAAAAAGCTCCGCCGAGGATGGCGTACGACAAGTAATCAGACGAGCCGGTGAGCTGTGCGAATTTCTCGTCCAACTGCCCGGCAAATACATAGTGATAGGCGAAGAAGGCGAACAGCACCGTATACACCCCGGAAAAAATGTGGCCGATGACAAACGACCACGGATAGGCACGAATCATTACGCGGGTATTGCGGATAAAGGTAGTTTTGGCGACATGAAACACGTTATTTCCTCCGTTCTGGGGGATGTGATGAAGTAGGTGGAGCGGCAAGTCCGGGAACAGGCATATCGATGAACTCATGCAGATCGACTGCGAGCTGTTCCAGCCGTGATGCAATCGCGCGGTAAAACACATATCGTCCCCGCCGTTCACTCCAGATAAAGCCTGTATCTACCAACAGATTCAAATGCTTGTTGACGGCAGGCTCACTGATGCTGTGCAGGTCAGCCAACTGCTGCGTACAGTAAGGATGAGCCAATAATGATTTGAGAATCGCCGTCCGCGTCGGGTCACTGAACACCTTCATTTTGTTGATGAAGTCAGCGGGAATCACCGAGGTGGCTCTGGTGCCGGGAACGTCAACGGATAAGCACACGGAGATATGGTCCTCGTAAATGCCGAGCAACAAATGCGGCGAAATAAAAGTAGAGACACGCAAATGGATACGAGCCAGCTCCGAATAGCCAAATGTGTACGTTTTTGCCTTGTGAAATTGCAAAAAGTCTTCGTGCACCTTCAAGCGCGGGTGCACCTGCGACAAAAACGGAATCGGATCAAGCTTGATCTGCTCTTGCGCCTCATGTACGGCGCGGACGAGCCATGGTTCAATCCGCCGTTCTTCTGTTTGGAAAAAAGGCAGGTAGTCGTAGCAAAACTCCAGAAAGCTTCGCTTGGTCGAGAGTGGATGGCGTAAAAGCTCCCGATGCTCTGGCTTCAGTTCATCAAAAATCTCGTCTGTACGTCCTTGCATCCAAGCGTGAAGTTGTCTGGGATGATAGACGGGGCCGATCATAAGTTGGGCAAACTCGCCAGCATCCATCGCCTGTACACGCTCCAATGCGGCCTCGACAGAATGCTCAAAGCACTCCTCCCAAGGCGCCAGGAAGTCCATGGCATCGAGAAACTGATTGGACATGGAACTAAAATAGTGAAGCTTTTTCAAGAGCGGGGCAGGTAAAGCATTGAGCAACTCCTCCGCCCAATGCAAGCGGGAGGTGTGATGCTCCGGCTTGGCAAGCACATGGAGACTTAAGAAAAACTCATAGCCGGGTATGTATGCGATATGAAGATGCTTACGCAGCCAGTCAGGCAAATCTTGCACGGAGCATCCTCCTTTCTTGTTTAATTAACCATTTGGTGAATTCAATTTGGGAGTGGGCAAAATTGAAGAAATTATGCCGGAGGGGATTCTCGATGTCAAGAGAAAAAGAAAACAACCACGGCTAACGAGTAGCACGTGGTTGTGAAACGGTATTACGTATCAGAGAAACGAGGGCCGAGCGTCTGCACGGCTTGCTGCATCGCTGTCAAATCCGCTTCGGGAAGCGACTGCTCCTGATAGCGATATTGTTGATAGTAACGTGTGATGCGAGCGACTGCATCCAGTTGACCTGTATCTAGCAAGGACTGTTCGCGCAGGCGATTGAAAAACTCTTGGGGCGTCTCATGCAGCTCGATTGGCATTCCTTGCTTCTCCATGAGGACGAGGAATTGATAGTAGGCGTACCTGATGGGGTCATCCTCTGGGCCGATGGGCTGTTTGAACCATTTGGCAGAGCCATCTTCTGCGCTTTCTTCACTGGAAGAGGGAGGAACAGCGGTCAAAACGGTATTTTGTGCAGCCGCCACTTCTTTTTCCAGCGTAATCGTCCCCTTAAAGCGCTTTTTCCATATGTACCGACCGAGGAGGAGCACGCACACGAGGATGAAGGCAACGATTAAATATGGCTGCAGAACAGAAAAGAGTGGTTCTCCGAGCTGTATCTGCTCACTGGGGTTATCTGGTTTTTGTCCTGTATTTTCCGTTAATAACTGAATCGCTGCCTGTTTTTGGTTCGCCCTCTCGTACAAACGTTCAAACCATTCCACAATGAGAATAAGCACAGGCTCAAAGAGCGTATACAGTCCAGTGCTGACAGGTCCTTTTATCCAACTCCAGATCCAATTGATGAGACCAAGTACGATAGAACCGACAGCCAAATAACCCGTGATCAAAAGAATACGAGTGCCCAGCACCTGACTGCCGAGTAGCAAGCTAATGCGAGCGGGCAGCCTCGTAGAAAGTAATCCTTCTCGCAGCACGAACGCCCCAATCGCCACCAGAAGATAGCTGAGAGTAATGAGGACAAGCATGGAAAAAGAGGCTGCGAGCGAATAGGAACCCGGGTCAACGATGGAGGTGTAAAGGACTGCTATCACGAGCTGTATCAGGCCCGCCATCAGCGCCAGAACAAATCTGCGTTGCAGACTGTCATGTCGATAACCTTCCGATGCAGCGCTTTGTACTCTCCAAAAATAAACAGCAGCCAGTATAAGCGCGATGAGCCAGGAATCATAGAGGTAGAAGCTGCCCATTCCTATGACAAACACAAGGGGATACAGCAGCAGATGGAGCATAAAGCGACCGCCACCACTATGGTACAGCCAGCTCCCGGCCATGAGCAGGATCGCTGCGACTAGGCAAAACGAGAGCAGTTGACCAAAGCCCGCTGTCATATACCCAAACAATATCAGGAAAACGCCTGTTAGCATGGCCTCCATCCAAAACGCGAGCGTCCAGCGGCCCATCAAAGAGAGTGTCATCCCATCATCACGCTCCTTTTTTTCAAGCGAGCATGCTCAAAGCGCTGGATGATGACAGGGGCAGAAGAGACATCCAGCACCGCAACCTGATGACCGCATTGAACAAGGCGCTCCGCAGAGGCTTGTACGGATTGGTCCATTCGTGGCGTCACAATGAGAATGGCTTCCTTCCCGTGTGCCCCCTCTAACCGGCGAAGAATAGGCGCCAGTGGCGTTGTCACAAAATGGTGCATTTGCGCCAGCTGGGTCATGACGTGCAAGTGGTGCGCCTTGCCGCTTCCCGTAGGCAAATGAAAATGCTCACGTCCTCGTTGCTTCACGGTGAGGTACAGCTCATATCCGACCGATTTTCTCCTGCACAGGCCAGCCAAAGCCGCAAGACACGAGATCGTCCGTTCATTGGTGGTATCGTTATACTTTTGCATCATCGGTTCATAGGAGGGCAGGATATGCCCGACGATTCTCCAGTTAGGATGGGCCGTATACTCGAACAGGCGCGTCTCCAGTGCCCCTGTTTTGGCGGTTGCCTTCCAATGGATGTGCTTGAAACGGTCGCCTGGCATGTACGACCGAACGCCACGCTGAAACGTGACATCGTCCTGTTGGCGCTGACGAGACAGCCGATTCCCGTCCGGTTCCGTTTCAGCGAGCACGACCGGAGAAAGAGCAAGAGGCAGCGGATAGACCAGCAAGGAAAAGGAAATCGACAATGTCATAGCGGTAGGTTCCTCACCCAATAACGGCAATGTTTCGGATTGAACATCCGTCAGCCAGACTGTGCCCCGTTTGTTCGGAATGAGAATCAAGGTGCGTGTGGCACTTTGCCGCATCGGCAGATCAAACCGCAGGCGAACGCTCGTCCGATGATTGAGGATTCGCACCTCGTCTGCGCCTTCCACCGAGACATGCTCCGGCAGTGTGAAGCGAAGCCAGGTAGCAGGCAAAGGAAGCCACGAACGATTGTGCAAGCGAACGGTAATGTGCACGGGTGTCCCTGACAGGACGCGCGTTTGATCGCTGGACCATTCGAGCGAAACCCATTTGGACATGGACTTGGCCCACCAGTCTTGTGCAGCAGGCAGAAAAAAGAAAAAGCCCCCAAACAGAAAGAAAAACCAGTGGCCGGAAAAAACGGCGAAGAGCAGCAAGACAAAACCGATTATGTGAAAGGTTTGCTTGGTGATCATAGCGCTACACGCTTTCTTCGACGGGAGCGGGGACGCTGGTCAAGATTTGCTCCACGACTTCCTGCTCCGTCACATGCAGCTCTGCTTCCATGGAGAGGCGAATGCGGTGAGCGGCCAGACTTGGGAACACCACTTTCACATCATCCGGCAAGACATAAGAACGACCAGAAACGAACGCGTAAGCCTGGGCGGATCGCAACAGGGCGAGCATGGCGCGCGGACTGATGCCCACCTCAATCGAGCGATGCTGGCGAGTCGCTTCCGTCAGATCGATGACATAGTCTTCCACTGGTTGACTGACATGAACGGTCGTGACCTCGCGTTGCAGAGCCGCAATTTGTTCGACAGTGATAACCGGCTCGACGGTCTCTAATGGGGAGCCACTGCGGAATCTCCGCAAAATTTCTTTGGCATCCTCTCGCGTACCATAGCCAAGAGACAGCTTGAAAAGGAAGCGGTCCAACTGTGCTTCCGGCAGCGGATAGGTCCCTTCCGATTCGATCGGATTTTGGGTAGCAATGACCAGCATGGTCGATGGCAGTGGCAAGGTGACGCCTTCGATCGTAACCTGGCGTTCCTCCATGCATTCCAGCAAGCCAGATTGCGTCCTGGGAGTGGCCCGGTTTATTTCATCTGCGAGCAAGACATCCGCAAAAACAGGTCCCTTGCGCAGTTCGAATTCACTTGTTTTTTGATTGAATACGTGTAGACCTACGACATCAGATGGCAGTAGATCCGCAGTAAATTGCAGGCGGTTGTAAGAGCCGCCAATCGCTTGCGCCAATGTTTTGGCAAGCACGGTTTTTCCCATTCCGGGCAAGTCCTCCAGCAAGACGTGACCACGTGCGAGCAAGGCCGTTACCAATAGGCGGATCTGACTTTCTTTGCCCACGATGACGCTGCTGACAGCATGCTGAAGGTTATCCAATGTCGGATGAGTCATGAAAATTCTCCTTTTCCCATTCAAAATTGACGAGTCATACCATACGATTCCCATTATATATGGAATATCCTGTTATTTACAAATTTTCGAAATAATATGCCCGTCAGCGCGGCGAGCACGATAACAGCGCCTACAGAGATGTAAAGAGGGCGAATCCCTACCTGATCGCTCAGCTGTCCACCGAGCCAAATACCGACAGGCATCGTCGCACGCACGATGAGCAGGCGGACAGACAGTACACGTCCCATTAGCTCGGAAGGAACGTGAAGCTGATACAGGCTTGTGCTGTGTACTTGGAAAAAAGGAGCAAACAGACCAGCCAGTAGTTCGATGGTGATTGCGAGCCAGATATCATGGGTAAAGCCTATCGCAACAAAGCTCAAGCCGCCTAGTACCAGTGATCCCAACATGATCAGGGGCTGTCCAAGGCTGCTACGGAAGCGAGGCACGAGCAAGGAGCCGAAGAAATATCCCAACGGATAACCAGCCAAAAACATGCCGACATGAAACGAGGTGCCTTGCAGCTCCCCGGCTACAAAAGGCAGGTTTAGTACGAGCGTGACTCCGACAGCAAATTGGACGAGAGCCGAGTACAGGCCAAGCCAGAGCAGAAGGGGCTTCTGCCAAAAAATCGCAAGACCAGCCTTAAACATGACGAACCACGGTTGCTTCTTGGTGGCGCTATCCGCTGGGGCGAGTGGACAAAGAACCAGAAAGAAACCGCTGAGCGCATAGCTGATCGCGACCAATGCGAGTACCCATTCACCGCCGATACTCGCTACGAGAATCCCACCCAAAGGAGGACCTGTAATCAAGGCAATTCGCAGGACACTATCCAAATAGGCATTGGCTTGGAGGAGCTGCTCTCTTTTGACCAGAGCAGGGAGGAGCGACTGGCTAGCTGGCACATACAGCGGTTGAACGAGACCGTTGATCAAGGCAGTGAAATACAACGGCCAGAGCGAATCTGTCCCGGAAGTAATGACCGCAAAGGACAAACAAAACGCAGCAGCTCGCATCCATTGAGAAAAAAGCATGACACGCTTCTTGTCGAATCGGTCGATGTACGGTCCGGCTACCAACTGAATAGCGAGAGACGGCAAGAAATACAAAAGCCACATCTGTCCGACTGCACCTTGAGAGCCAGTTGCCTGATAGATGATCCAGCTATTGGCGAGGGTACCGAGTGAGGCGCCGAGTTCTGAAATGAGCTGGCCGAAAAGAATCCAACGATAAGAACGCTGCTGCCAGACAGAGGCTTGTACTACAGTTTGGTTCATGGGGTGCTCCTGTCCAGAAATTCATCCCACAACAGGGGGAGCTTGTCCAGCTTATGACGGCGAAGTCTGTATCGGGAGCCTGCCGTTTCAACGAGATGGGCAGAACGCAGCATGGACAGATGATGGTGCACGGTCGATTTCGCCATGGAGAGTTGATCTGTTATCTCTTGCAGACTCAGGTCCTTTTCCGCCAGCATTTTGACCATGCGCAGCCTGTGCTCATCTCCGAGTGCTTTTAAGGCTTGCACCAGTGAAGGGGGTGGCTGATAAGGATCTACAGCATCGTGCAAATTTTCGTCGGCAACAGGGTAATAAAAAATTTTCGTCCCAACAGCATCGGCCTGTACGGTCCACGGGCGATAGATCGCTTGCGGAATCAACAGTACGCGTGTCACGGCAGGCTCAGGGAGATAGTTCGATCCTGTCGCATACTCCACCAAGGCTTCCGGGTTAAGCTTTGCTAGCTTGTTTTGCTTTTGCGACCAATCCCGTTCTAGCATGCGAACGATTTCTTCCTCATGCAGCTTGATATGAGTGGTATACCAGCCTTCCATCAATCGGAGAATATGACCTCGCAGCTCTTCTGCATCCACGGAAGTCATATGTCCGATATACGATTCAAAAAAGAGGTGCGCGCGGCACGCTTTCTGCAAAGCGGCGCAAGCATCTTTGCTTCCTCGTGCAGCATTCCGCCGTGCATCCTGCATGTTTTCACCTAGATAAGGGAGGGCCTCGTATCGGAGCTGTTCTGTTGAGAGCTCTCTGACATACGAGAGAAAGGAATCCAGATCAGCGAAAGGGCAAAGATCGAGCAGTTGCAAAAGCGTCTTCCACGTATTGTGCTCCTTCGCATAGTCGACCTCTTGCCGTACAGAAGGGGACAGCTCGTCCAACAGTTGACGCCAGTAGGCAGGAGGGTGTTCCATCGTGTGATGCAATTGATCGTAGGTAGCGGCAGCGATTCCCAAGGCAGCTTCGAATAAAGGAGAGTACGTGACCTCCACCCGATAAGTTGTTCGTTCACTGCCAATGTTCAAAATTTTCATGTGACCATCCTTCCAAAATTTGTACATGATTATTTATTTTATAAATTCCGAATGTAAAATTCAATATTTTTCGAACGAAAATAGAAAAGGAAAAGAAGAATCACCAATCTCTATCCGAAGAGATCACGTGATTCTTCTGTCCTGTCAAAGGTATGGCTAGCCTACCGTGGATAATTTCGACGCACGCTGCAGCGCTTGCTCCAAATCAGAAATGATATCGTCGATCGACTCTGTGCCGACGGAGAGGCGAATAAGTCCCGGGGTCACTCCGGCGGCTGCCTGCTCTTCTTCCGTCATCTGCTGATGTGTTGTGCTAGCTGGATGAATGATGAGTGACTTGGAGTCCCCTACATTTGCGAGATGGGAGAACAGCTTCACTGACTCGATCAATGTTTTTCCTGCCTCAACGCCACCGCGAATTCCAAAAGTCAGGATCGCGCCAGCACCTTTTGGCAAATATTTTTGTGCCAATTCATGCTGAGAGTCTGATTCCAGTCCCGGATAATTCACCCACTCTACAGCAGAGTGATTGGCGAGGAACTGGGCTACTGCCAAGGCGTTCTGGCTATGCCGCTCGATGCGCAGATGCAAGGTTTCTAATCCTTGCAGGAACAAGAACGAGTTGATCGGAGCGACGGCAGCGCCGATATCGCGCTGGAGCTGAACGCGTGCCTTGATAATATAGGCGAGTGGACCAACAGCTTCTGTATAGACGACACCATGGTAGCTTGGATCTGGTGTAGTCAAGCCAGGGAATTTCCCGTTGTTCCAGTCGAATTTTCCTGAGTCTACGATGATACCGCCAATGGCTGTTCCGTGGCCGCCGATGAATTTGGTGGTGGAGTGCACGACAATATCGGCCCCGTGCTCAAAAGGACGGCACAAAATCGGAGTCGCGAAGGTGTTGTCCACGATCAAAGGCACGCCATTTTCGTGAGCAATATTGGCGATCGCCTCAATATCAGCAACATCAATGCGCGGATTGCCGATCGTCTCGCAAAACACAGCTTTTGTCTTTTCATTGATAGAGGCACGGAAATTTTCCGGATTGGATTGATCAGCAAAATGAACCTTGATACCGAGGCGGGGAAGCGTGTGAGCGAACAGGTTGTAGGTACCGCCGTAGAGGCTGCTGGAAGCAACAATCTCGTCTCCTGCATGCGCAATATTCAAGATGGCGAATGTAATGGCAGCTTGCCCGGATGCAGTCGCGAGTGCACCAACACCACCTTCGAGCAGGGCAACACGCTTCTCAAACACATCCTGCGTCGGATTCATGATGCGTGTATAGATATTCCCAAACTCTTTTAAGCCAAACAGATTCGCTGCATGCTCTGTATCGCGGAAAACATAGGAGGTCGTCTGATAGATCGGAACAGCACGTGAGCCTGTTACAGGGTCAACCTCCTGCCCGCCGTGAACCGCAAGTGTTTCTGGCTTCCATTGTTGTTGATCGGACATGTCCATCTCTCCTTTTACTATGGAAATCGGCTAATAAAAAAACGGAGCATTCTCCTGAGAAGAAGAAGGGCTCCGATCATGCACGGGCTTTTGTTCATCTCTCAGAATCACTGGATTCTGCAGGAATTGGCACCATGCAGCTAGTTTGCTGGTTGCCGGGTTTCGTAGGGCCTGTCCCTCCACCGCTCTTGATGATAATGATTGTTGTCGTAATTGTATGAAAATAAAACCTCGCTGTCAATGTGAAATATACAGTTATCGGGGAGGATTTTGTGTATATATGGATGAAAGGTGTTCACTCATGCCATTAATTTGTAACGGTTTTGTCTCAAGCTGTTCACATCCCGTGTGGCTACTGCCGCAGTGAAATAGGAGATAATGGTAGAAAATAGGGAGCAAGAGCGCATAGGTGAAGCCAGGTGCTCTTCGCGTTAGAAAAGTAAAAAAGCGTGTGATATCATGGAGGTGGTTACAACTGATCTGATCGTACATATAGGAGGATAAATAGCGATGAGCCATGGAGTAAAAGAAATTACACCACAAGAGCTGTTGGAAAAGCTGGAAGCCAAAGAGGAACTGCAAGTCATTGATGTACGCGAAGTCGATGAGTGGAATGCAGGTCACATCAAAGAGGCAAAGCTGATCCCACTCGGCTTTTTGCCGCACCGTATCGATGAGCTGGATAAGAACATTCCGATTGTGATGGTTTGCCGCAGTGGTGCCAGAAGCAATACAGCTACAGAGTATTTGAGTGCACAAGGGTATGACGTGGCGAATATGGTTGGCGGCATGCTCGCATGGCCAGGTGAAGTGGAACAGTAAGATGGTAAAGAAACAGTGTGAATGCCTCCCGCGTGAATCAGGAGGCATCACGCATGGGACAAGCAGGGAGGAAGCAACCCATGAGTGAAGGAACACAATTGCAGCAGGAATCTGCGATGAAGAAACATTGGTTTCCTGTATTAGCTGGTATTATCATTTTGGCTATCGTCGGAGTATTTGGTTATAAGTACATGACACAAGAAAAGATCGAAGTGTTGAAGCCCATCGCAGACTTCACCTTGGACAACAGTGACGGAACAACCTATACATTTAATGAAAGTGCTGGCAAGGTAAGACTGGTGGAGTTTATGTTTACCAAGTGCCCGGATATTTGTCCGGCTACCACGTACAACATGGCCAAGCTGCAAGATCAGTTAAAAGAAAAGGGACTGTTTGGAGACAAAGTAGAGTTTATCTCCATTTCCTTTGACCCTGATAACGATACCCCGAAAGTCTTGCAGGAGTATGCAGCCAAGTTCAAGGCAGATCAGAGTGGCTGGAAGTTCCTGCGCGGGGATGCTCAGGCTGTAGAGAAAGTAACGAAGGATTTTGGTTTGATGGTCATTAAGCAGCCAGATGGTTCTTATGCCCATACGGCTCGCATGTTCCTTGTGGATGGAGATGGAAACATGCGCCGCGCGTACGGGATGGCAGCAGACATGGACATGGAAGTCATGATGAAAGAGATGGTACAGCTCGCTGACTAGCGGGTCTCCTCATAGGAGATGTTTACGACTTCTTCTGTCTGATTCACGAATTCAATATGAACGAGTAACGCCCACCTGCGATTGCTTTCTTGAAGCAAGAGCTTAAACGTCTCTTCCGATGTGGTGGGCGTTTTTTGTTTTCGTCCGACATGCAGGTAGTCCACAATTTGAGCGTTTGGATATCGTTTCATCGTTTCCTGTATCGCGAGCCTGCCCCATTTTGCATAGGGAGGCTGGGCATAGGTAGGGAACGGCTGAAAGATGAGCAGGAAAAGTACAGTGGAGAGAAGGGGCATCATGTACCGATAGCGAAATAGGCGACGAGCGGTTTGCACTTGCTTATCCCTCTCCTTTTCGAAATGGTTTGCCATGTATTTTGAAGACTTTTCGGAATATCATTCGTAGAAAATAATGACAATGAAGTGCGGGAGGTATTCGATGCATTACTTGCTCATTCCGTTATTTGGCGTTCCTGTTTTGGTGGGGGTTCTTGCGGCGATTTTCCAAAAGCCTCCTTTCTGGAAAAAATGGGGGCTCACGATTGCTTCTGCCGTATTGATTTATGGAGGCTGCTTCGCTGCGAATGTCTATTGGCAAGTGAAGTATGGCATTCCGGTGTTACCTACGGAGTCCGACTTGGAAGTCTTTTTGTACTTTTGTATCTTTTTGGTATTTGTTTGTATCCTCCTGTATATCGGCTTTTTGATTACGATGAGAAAACAGTTTTGGAAGATGAACCTTGTGTTTCTATGCACGGCCTTTGGGTTGTTTTGCTTTTTTGCTGCGGCCTTTTTAGGAATGGGGCCCTTTTTGAAGAAAGCGGAGTATGTCAACGTTGTACAAAAAGCAAAAGAGAAGTGGCAAGCGGCGGAGATGAACAATGAGAAGCCTATTGATCTCGCCATCGTGTACAGCAGACAAGACTGTACCAAAAATTGTGCCGGGTATCCCTATACAAGTCTGATCCTAGTACGCAATCAATCGGATCAGCCGTTGGAGATCGATTTGAAGCTGCGATTGAAAAACAAAGGCGGCACCGTATTAAAAGAAGTCGAGGCCGTACCACTAAAGCTCTCTTCAGGAGAAATTACGGAGGTATGGACGGGCGATTCGTATGCAAAGCACGACTTCTGGGCAAGAGCCAGTGTCGTTACCGATGAACGAGTTGCCGATTTGGTGTATCAGTATTCGATTATTGACCGAAGATGAATGTGTGGAATAGACAAGACTGTGTGAAACGAACGTCTTACGTTGTGATATAATAAGAATGGCATGCTTGGTTCGGGTTCCCATAATCATGCACGACGATGTTAGGAGGAAAGAGATTGAGCGACGTTAAGATTTTCGCGATGGGCGGCCTCGGCGAGATCGGAAAAAATATGTACTGCGTCGAGTATGAGGACGAAATCATCATCATTGACTGCGGGGTGAAATTCCCCGAGAATGAAATGTTCGGTATTGATCTGGTTATCCCGGATGTTTCCTATTTAGTGGACAACCAGCACAAGATCAAAGCACTTTTGTTAACGCACGGACATGAGGATCACATTGGTGCGATTCCTTATATTTTACGGCAAATCAAGGTGCCGATTTACGGTGGTCGTCTGACCCTGGGCTTGGTCAAGGCGAAGCTGGAAGAGCACCGGTTGCTAAATGAAGTGAAGCTGATTCCGATTTCGGAAGATACGGAAATTCCTTTTGCGAAGCTGAAGGCGACATTCTTCCGGACGAACCACAGTATTCCTGATTCCTTGGGAATTGTGCTCCATACACCAGAGGGAATGGTCATTCACACGGGTGACTTCAAGTTTGACATGACACCAGTCGGACAAACAACGGAGTACGGAAAAATTGCACGCATTGGTGCGAGCGGGGACGTTTTGGCGCTTTTGTCAGATAGTACGAACAGTGAGCGCCCTGGTTTTACGATGTCAGAGAGATCGGTAGGGGAAGGGATTCTCGATGTGGTACGCAAAGCGCGTGGACGCATCATTCTGGCTACCTTCGCTTCCAACGTACATCGCCTGCAACAGGTGGTAGATGCTGCAGAGCAGTGCAATCGCAAAGTGGCGGTAATTGGCCGCAGTATGGAAAAGGTTTTTTTGATTGGACAAGAGCTGGGCTATATCCAGATGCCAGAGGGCATGCTGATTGATATTAAGCACATCGACAACTACGCAGACAACCAAGTGCTGATTATTTGCACGGGCAGTCAAGGTGAGCCGATGGCAGCGTTGACCCGGATTGCATCCGGTTCCCATCGTACCGTTTCCATTTATCCGGAAGATACGGTAATCATTTCTGCATCTCCGATTCCAGGAAATACGATCAACGTAAGCCGCACGATAGACAAGCTGTACCGTGCTGGTGCCAACGTAGTATTGAGTCACGAATTTGATATTCACGCGTCGGGTCATGGCAGCAGCGAAGAGTTGAAGCTCATGCTCAACTTCATTCGTCCGAAATATTTCATCCCGATCCACGGGGAATACCGGATGCTCAAGACTCACTCCAAGTTGGCCCAACAGGTTGGGATCGAGGAGAGCAACATCTTTATTATGGACAACGGCGAAGTGCTGAATTGCAACCGCGAAAAAGCGTGGCTCAGCAAAGTGCAAGCAGGGATTGTCCTTATTGATGGCAGTGGTATCGGCGACGTCGGCAATATCGTCCTGCGCGACCGCAAGCATTTGGCTGAGGATGGCTTGATGGTCGTGGTTGTCAGTCTCGATATGAAGAACTTCAAAATTTTGACGGGCCCAGATATCGTGAGCCGCGGCTTCGTATACGTACGCGGTTCAGAATCCTTGATTCAGGAAGCAACACAGCTCGTTCGTGGGCGTTTGCAGGAAGCATTGGATAAGAAAATCAAGGAATGGTCTGAGCTGAAGTCACAGATTAATGAAGTGATTAAGCCGTTTATTTACGAAAAAACAGGCCGTAACCCAATGATTCTTACCATTTTGATGGAAGTGTAGCTCCTGCTTTCTCGGGTAGGCGAAGTCGGGGTATAATAATAAGTAAGTTGAACACGTGATACAAAGGAGAGGTTGCCCAATGATGTCTTATGAAGCATATATGAGCCAAGTAATTCAACCGATGCGCGATGAGTTGACTCGCAACGGTTTTCAAGAGCTTCGCACTGCGGAAGAAGTAGAGCAAGCACTGCCGAATGCAAAAGGCCTGACACTTGTTGTTGTGAACTCGGTTTGTGGCTGCGCAGCAGGACTCGCTCGTCCAGCAGTTGTACATTCCTTGAATCACGCTACAAAGCCGGATAACATCTTCACTGTATTTGCAGGTCAAGACAAGGAAGCGACTGCAAAAGCACGTGAGTATTTCGAAGGCTATGCACCGTCTTCCCCATCCTTTGCGATCATGAAAGACGGCGAAATCAAGACGATGATCGAGCGTCATCAGATCGAAAACAATGATCTGGCAACAATCGCAGGCTTGTTGACCAACGCTTACGACACTTACAAATAAGGAAGTACGAAACATCACGAGGCGCCCGGCAACGGGCGTCTTTTTTACAGACTTTCCGCTAAAACGCGGTCGCTCCTTCTTGAAGTTTAAAAGTGGCTGTAGTGGGGAGAAGAATATTTCCAGACTAGGCTCCAGGCTCTGTCCCACAGGGAAGCCTGTACTGTCCGCGCCGAAGTGATTAGCGGGGAAACGCAAAAAGAGTACCAAACTCCAATTTATTGGGATTGATTCCCTTTCGTTATTATACTAAAATGTTTAATAAGTATAATAACGGAGGGGGAGAGCAATGAACAAGCTGATAGTGATTACAGGCGTGACACGTGGTTTGGGCAGGGCAATGGTGGATCGTTTTCACGAAGCAGGCTGGACGGTTGCAGGCTGCGGGCGTTCGGAGAAAGAGGTCCAAGGGCTGCGTCAGCAATTCGGGGATCAGCATCATTTTTCTGTTGTCGATGTTTCGGTAATGGAGCAGGTGGAAAAATGGGCTGAGGAAGTGAATGCCGAGGTGGGAGTTCCCGATCTGTTGATTAACAATGCCTCCATTATTAACCGGAACAGTCCAGTCATTGGGCTTGCAGCAAGTGAGTTTTCGAGAGTGATGGACATCAATGTGAATGGTGTTTTCTATGTAATTCGCTCCTTTTTACCGTTTATGGTTCAACGCGCAAATGGTGGAGTCGTCGTAAATATCAGCTCGTACTGGGGAAGACACGGGGAAGCGTTTTTATCGCCGTACTGCGCTTCGAAGTTCGCCATCGAAGGATTGACGCAATCATTGGCAGCAGAATTACCTGAGGGAATGGCAGCAGTGGCGCTTGATCCGGGAGGCAGTATCGATACATCCATGCTCCGTTTATGCTCACCAGAAGATGTGGACACGGCACCGAATCCAGTAGAGTGGAGCCGTGTGGCGGTACCGTACATCATCGGACTAGGTCCGCAAGATAACGGAAAATCGCTCACCTGCCCACCTGTGAGAAACAACTGAATGTCGTTGCCATTGTTTCACCATACTGCCGAGAATGCCCTCGGCAGCTTTTTTGGTATAAAAAAATCTCCCGTGGATGGGAGACTTTATTTATGGAGATTCATTCAATTTTGGCTTTCCAGCTTGTATTAATACTTTATTTTTCCCTAATAACATAGCCAGTATTAAGATGAACAGCCCCGTTGCAACCAGAAGCCACTCAATTTTAACAACATCTGCGATCGGTCCAAAAATAAGCATACCCATTGGCATCATCGACGTGGAAATCATGCCGAACACACCAAATATTCTTCCCATATAGTTTTCATCCACTTTCTCTTGAACCAAAACCATTGTCGGGGTATTGAAAATGGGCATGGCAACGCCAAATAGAGCCATGAAGACTAGATAAATCCAAAAGTTCGGAATGATTCCAAGGGCTAATGTGCAGGCCCCCATGATTAAGCTCGCGAATGTCATGGTGTGCACTCTGTTTGTAAAGCCTCCCCAAGAGGCAATAATTCCTCCGCCAGCCATCATCCCGACTGAAAAAGCAATTTCGATGGCCGTTAACCGCCAAACCTCGTCGCCGAAGCTGCGTGTAACTTGCAGAGGGGTCAAAAATGCAGCGGGCGCCATCAAGATAAAGAAGAAGGCGAAGAATAGAAAGAATTTCTTCAAAAAATCATTGTTTTTAATGTAAACTAATCCTTCTTTAAAATCGCTGAAGTAGCTTGTTTTTTGTATTTCGGAAGCCTTCTCGTGTAAAGGAATCTTGAGGAATACGAGCAACGTACCAATGGCAAGCAATGCGGTAATAACATCAATAAAGAAAATCATTTCAATGGTAGACATGGTAAGTAATGCAGCACTCACCATCGGGGATACGAACATAATAACAGCGTGCAAGCTTCCGTTTATGCCATTGATTCTCGTCAGTTGGTCGCTTGGTACAATTTGCGGCAAAATAGCTCCGACAGCCGGGGTTTGAATACCGGCTCCGACTGCACGAATAGCTGCCATGAGAAAGAGCAGCCAAGTCGCATTGTATCCCATTAAAAAGACGATCGCGAGTATAAGTGTTGCAAAGGCAATCATTGCATCGGCATAAATGATCAACAGTTTGCGATTGTAGCGGTCTGCCCAAACTCCCGCAACGGGAGATAAAAGAAAAGTAGGGATGAAGCCGCAAATGATATACAACGTCATCATGATGCCGGATTGCGTATTTAGCGTTATATACCACATCATCGCATATTGAACTAAAGATGATCCAAAAAGTGAAATCGCCTGACTGCTTAGAAAGAGAATAATGTTCTTTTTCCAATGTGGATTTGGCGCTACATGATCATTGGCTTCCATCAAATATGTTTACCCTCTCTTTCTCTCGTTATGGTAAGATGCCGTCTCCCATTCTCTCTGTACGAAAGACATTCCTATATTAGCATATGAGTGTCTACAGTGATTTCTTCTCGATTGCTATTTAGGCTACCCGACTGCCGCAAATAACTCTCAGGTAATACAAACCTCCACTTTTTCGTTCGACTATTTCATAAAATTTATCAAAAAAAGTTGCGATCTTTTTCCACCATTTTCCGTCGTATTACAGTGTATAAGCAAAAAGGTGATAGCTGCGCAGCGTACCTTTTTGAACCTGTAGCCCTTGATACAGGTTTTGATATGGGGAGGAAGACAGATGCAGGACGACAGGCTGATCATTGAGGAGGTCCTCCAGGGGAACAAAGAGGCATATTCTCAGATCATACAAAAATATAACAAAAGGGTCAGATTGCTCATTCGCAAGATGATCGGGCAGCCGCATCTTGAGCAGGACATCGCTCAGGAGATCTTTATCAAGGTGTATTACCATTTGGGTGACTACAGCAAAAGCTACGAATTTGGTGCCTGGCTCTACAGGATCGCCACCAATTATTGTTTCGATGAACTGCGTAACAGGAAAAGATCGATTACGGTTACAGATGCAGAGATTGAAGTGGCTACCAGCCAAACACCTGAAATGGAGTACCTTGCTAAGGAGCAGAGAGCCTTTTTGCAAAATCGGATGATGACCCTGGAGTCCAAATACCGCGTCGTCCTCGAACTGCGTTACCTCCAATTTTTGAGCTACGAAGAAATTAGCGAGGAGCTGGATGTTCCCATCAGTACGGTGCGAACACGTCTTTCCAGAGGAAGGGCCAAGCTCAAAAATGCCATTGCGAATTCGGGTAAAGGAGGGGACCTCTACCTATGACATGCTTGGATACATTCATGCTGAACGCGTATTTGGAAGACAAGCTTCCTTTTCGAGTGAAACAAGACGTACAACAACATCTGGATACATGCAGCGTGTGCCAGTTGAAGTTTGAGCAATATTTGGATGAGCTGGATCCATTCGATGATGTGGCGGAAGATGTTTGGCAGACGGAGGCAACCGTTCAAAATGTCATGGACAAGCTCCCCGCTTACCCGATGAACGTACTCAAACCCGTTCAAAAACAACCCGTTCAAATAAATTGGAAAAAGCGGAGTGTGGATATAGTGAAGAAAACAACGATTGCAGTTGCAGGATTGGCTATGGTGGTTACATTCGGAACAGCAGTTTCTCCTACGTTTGCGAACTATATGAATGGAATTTATGCCTCGATCAATCCGAGTGAGATAATGGTAACAAAAGGGCCTTACAATGCGAAACAAGTAGTCGACCTGTTTGATAAAAAGCAGACAGACATTGGCGTGAAGAAAGCGGCAGAAAACGGCTTTGTACAGCCGCTTGACTTGAAGGTGACAAACCAAGGGCTGACCATGGAAATCAATGCGGTTGTAGCCGATCCGTTGCGAATCATGATTCTGGGCTCGGTGAAGGACTCGTCAGGCAAAAAGATTCCTTCGTTCTGGAAGGATCAGTTCTCGGTCATTACAGGCGACAATGTGAATGAATTCAGGGAAGTTCGACTAAAGGATAAAAATGGCAAAGTAATCACGAGAATAGATGATAAATCGCAGGAATTGCTGCGCTGGCTGCCGCTGCCGAATGGTGAAAACTTCGCCTACGGCTACGGAAGCGATATGGACGCATTCTTTAATGAAGCGAATCCAATGCCGGACGAATTGATTTTGGAACTGCGGGTGAAGCGCCTGACAGATACGAAAGGCACATGGAATTTCGATATCCCAATTGATATGCGACCAGCAAAAGCAGCCATGAAAACAGCAGCGGTGAATAAGCAGTTAGAAACCCCGACCGGGACGACAGTGGAGTTAAAGGAAGCGCGCTTCGCTCCCACTGGTACGGAGCTAGAGTTCACGACCAGCAAGCCGGATAGAAAACTACAGGGCATTCGTTACGAGCTCCTGGATGAAACGGGTACCGTAGTGGGCAAATGGGATGACATGATGCACGACGATGATAGGGATGACAATCTCGTTATCATAAGCGAGAGTTATGGCGCGGGGAGTTACTCGCACATGGACTATACAAGAACGGAACCATTGACGAGTTGGGTTCATACGTACATGCCAATAGACCCGGCCAAGAACCTGACACTGAAGCTTGATGCAATCTATACAGCAGAAAAGTCAACACTCCAGGCAAAGCTGCCATTGGCTGAACTGAAAAAGAAACCGATCACTGTAAAAAGTGATGGAAATGAGTTTACTTTTAAATCTGTGAAGAAGGAAATGGAAAATGATAGATCGGTTTACACAATTGAGGTAGAGGGCAAGTTTGCCAAAGATATCGTCGGAGTTCCATACGATTGGAAGGTGTCCGATGATAAGGGAAATGATGAAGGGGGCAATTTCTTATTCGACCAGACAGTCAATAAGGACGGCACATTGAACATCACAGGCCAACTGAAGGTTTGGAGTGAAAATGCAGATGTGAAGGAACTGACGGTTGGTTTCAACGCGATGTACAAAGAGCATAAGGCAGATTGGGAAGTATCCATTAAGGAAGAAAAGAAATAGTTTAACAAAAAAGCCGCTCGGTCCTGTAAAAGGATCGGGCGGCTTTTTTGCATTTGAAATCAGTTTTTAGCAACCTCTGCTCGTTTTTCCCGATGAAAATAAGCATGCAACAGACAGAGCAGGACCGAACCCGCTGAGACAAGCGTTGCCAAGAACAGAGTTGGATGAATTCCACCATGGTCATACATGAACCCCATAGCCAGCGGCCCCAAGAGCCTTCCACCGGTGGTAATCGCCCCTACGACTCCCAAATAAAATGGGGCATTCTCTCCGGTTTTTTCCGATATAAAAGTAGGGATAGTGGGTGAGATGAGCATTTCTCCAAATGTAGTGATAACCATTCCGACAATAAATGCGTAATAACTACCGTGGTAGACAAGCATACACCCAAAACCGACAGCATACGCGATGGCACTGACGACGAGTTGGGCAGACAAGCTCTGATTCAACAGCCGCTTGATCCAGGAAGTGATGGGCTGCCCGGCAAAAATGATAATCCCGTTGATGGTCCACAGCCAGCTATACGAAGACAGAGGCATACCTTGTTCGGTAATATAAGGAGCGACGCCTGTATTCCATACCGTATTGGAAAAGAAAATGAATGCTGCGCCCAATGCCATAAACAAGTACAATTGGTAGCGGAATAGCAGGGTAAAGTTATTTTTCACGCGATGCTTTTGCTGTTCTTCCAGGTTCTCTCCGACCAGCTCCTGATGGGATATGTTCTTCATAAAAAGGAAGAAGAACAAGGCAAACAATAAGGTGCTCGTGCTGTTGAACCAAAATGTAAGCTGGAAGGATAAGGTGGCAATGACGCCAGCCAATGCAGTTCCGATTGCCATCCCCAAATTATTGCCGACGTAGACGATGTTAAACAATTCTCGGCGCTGTTCTTTCCATCGAAAACCGATAAATGCTTGAATGGCCGGGAATGACAGGTTGAACGTAAAGCCAAGCCCCATCATGAGAATCAGGTAGACAGGCCAGCTCTGAACGAAAGGAATGGAGAATTGAATAAGTCCTTGAATAATCAATGCGCCGACAATAAGTCGCTTGGCACCTAGTCGATGAAACAACGATCCACCGATGAATTGGCCGAAGATTCCCGCCAGAGATTGGATCATCAGGACGAATCCGGCTTCCGTCATCGAGCGTTGCAAAATGGTATGTACGTATAAGGTAGTAAGTGGCCACATAAAAGCGCTCCCGGAGGAGTTAATAAAGCTGGCGATGATGAAGAAAATGGCCTCACGTGGATAGCGATTGAGGAAAGCTGACGGTGATATCACGCGAATGCACCCCTTACCATTAAGGATAAGAATAGTATAGCTAATATTCTGAACTTTGTAAATTAAAATGTTTATAATGTCACAGGTACCCAAATAAAGGCTGCTCCACTTTCCGCAAATTCGAGTATACTAATCAAAGTGGAGAGATGACATCAACTGAGGATAGAGAGAATAAAGGTGGACTTTATGAAAATATGGAAACGAGTGTTGCTTCTTTTGCTTGTTGTGATGGCTGCGACAGCAGGATATTACGGATACTCTTTTTATCAATTTGCTCAAAATATTCAAGAGCCCAATATCGCACCGCCTAGTGGTGGAAATTCCACCAAAGCTGCAGAAATACCAGAGTGGGACGGCAAGGAACGAGTCAATATCCTGCTGATGGGGGTAGACCGCAGAGGAATGAAAAATAACGGGCTTCCTCGTTCTGACTCCATGATGCTGGTCAGCATCGATCCTGCGGGGAAACGTTATGACATGTTTTCAATCCTGCGTGATACGTATGTAGATATTCCCGGTAGAGGCAGCTCGCGGATCAACTCAGCGATTGTAGAAGGTGGACCTGAGCTGGCAATGGAAACGGTTAGTCAGTTCACTGGACTTCCAGTAGATCGTTACGTGATTACTGACTTTGAAGGCTTCAAGGCTCTGATTGATGCAGTAGGTGGAGTCGAGATCGATGTAGAAAAAAACATGTATTATCATGACCCGACAGACAAAGGCGCCTACGATATTAATCTGAAAAAAGGTCTGCAAAAGCTGGATGGAGACAAAGCCTTGCAATATGTTCGTTTCCGCCATGATGCGACCTCCGATTATACTCGGACGGAGCGTCAGCGCAAATTAATGACGGCAGTCGTGGATCAGATGAAGAATGGTACGACGCTGATGCAGCTTCCTACCATTTTGAAGGAAGTAACACCGTATGTTCAAACCAATATTAGCTCGGTGGACATGCTGAAGCTGTCTGCACTCGGATTAAAATTGGACACGCTAGAGCCAGGCAACTATCAATTGCCGCCAATGGGGATGTTCCGTGAATCGAACCGGGCAGGCTCTGTTTTGATCCCAGATGTCGATCAGATTCAATCGTTTATCCAAGAAAAAATAGCCCCTCCTACAGAAGCATCAGATCAACCCGTGGGAGAGAAGAAAAACAGCACGCAAAATTAAGCGTGCTGTTTTTTTATGTTTTGGGAAAGACTAACCATGATTTTCTAAGTGCTGAGGTGACAGGGCCGATGGAGCAGGAAGGTGCACGCATTTGGTTTGCGCATACGAGTGACTTGATCACTGAACATATCGATGAGCCTGAAGGACGCGTGCGACTTTTCTATTTAAGCACCATGGCAGATGCCAAGGTTGTCTACAGCGAGCTCATCCCGAAGCTCCGCGATCTTTGTTTGAAAGAAATCGGGATTGAAGATGTCGCCAGGCATTTAGGTGCTTCCAGCAGCAACCGTGTTTTCGATGAAGGGGAAGCTATTGAACGTTTACTCCGCGGTCATATTGTCATTCAGGTGGCCGAATCGCCCTACGGACTATCTTTTCCCAGTGATGGAACTGCTGGCAGAAGCATTCAAGCACCTGAAATAGAAACGGTTGTACTCGGCCCGCAGATTGCTTTTGTAGAAGAACTGAACGTGAACATCTGTATCATTCGAAAGTATATGTCTACACCAAAATTGTTCCATGAACAATTGAGCGTGGGAAAAAATATTCCGATGGACGTGTCGATCCTGTATTTGAGCGGAACGGCAGATGAGGAAAATGTAAATACGGTGCGTCAGCGCATTCGTGATTTGGAATTAAGCAGTAGTCTGGATTCTACCATACTGGCCCAGCATATCGCAGACAATGAGAAATCATTATTTCCTACGCTTCAGCAAACAGAGCGCCCAGACCGTGTCGTACACGGTTTGCGCCAAGGACAGATTGCCATACTCGTGGAGGGGAGCCCGTTCGCTTTGCTCGGGCCAACCACACTCCTGCAATTTTTTCAGTCGCCAGATGATTATTACTTGCGTTGGAGTCTTGCTACCTTCAACAGGGTCATGCGTATCTTTGCCATGATTTTGTCCCTGATGCTGACGCCGATTTACGTGGCCGCGCTGAGCTATCATTACGAAATGATTCCAGCTGATCTCTTGCTTTCCCTCGCGCAATCACGCTCCCGCGTACCGTTTCCGCCGCTGTGGGAGGCGATTTTGATGGAGCTGATCATAGAGCTTTTGCGGGAAGCGGGAGCGAGACTGCCGACCAAGGTCGGTCAGACGATTGGTATCGTGGGCGGTATTGTAATCGGGCAAGCCATCGTTCAGGCTGGATTCACTAGCAATATTCTGATCATTATCGTTGCCCTCGGAGCTTTGTCATCCTTTATCGCGCCTAGCTATATGATCGGTTCTACGATCCGGGTTGTTCGTTTTCCGATGATTTTGCTGGCGGGCATGCTGGGGGCATTGGGCATTGTGGTCGGATTCAGCTTCCTGGCCAGCCATTTACTGCGACAGACCAGCTTGGGGCGTCCATACATGTACCCTATTTACCCCGTGCGCTATTCTGATTGGAAAGATGGCTTTATTCGCGCTCCATTATCTTCCCTTTCGGAACGCCTCAAGTTTTTTACACCCAAAAAAGTACTTCGTTTTGACAGGGATAAGGCTAAAGAGAAGAAAGACATTGACGAGTAAGCGAGGCTGCTATGAACATAAACATCGATATAAGCAAGGGCAATACCATATCGGCATATCTTGCGGGGATTCTTGTGCATGGTGTTCAGCTTGGGATGGGTATTCTGGGCTTCCAACGAATCATTGCCAAGGAAGCGGGGCACGATGCCTGGATTTCTGTCATACTCGCAGCTTTGCTGACCCATCTTACGGTGTGGGTCATTATCAAGACTCTGCAAAAATACCCCTCAACCGATATTTATGGAATGCATGAAGACGTGTTTGGAAGATGGCTGGGAACAGGTCTTAGCATCATTTATTTGACCTATTTTTTTGTGTCGGCTGGAGTCATTTTACGTACCTACATCGAAGTTGTCCAAACCTGGGTGTTTCCAAATTTGCCTACGTGGATTCTGTCCGGAATCATCCTTTTTCTAGCGTTTTACACAGTTGTGGGGGGAATAAGAGTCATTGCAGGATATACGTTTTTTTCTATTATGTTAACGATATGGCTGGTATTAGATTTGTATTTTCCCTTGAAGTTCGCGAGGTGGGAGTATTTGCTTCCCATCATGGACACCAGCCTAGAGAACCTTTTCAATGGAATGATCGCTATGTCTTTGACCAGTGCTGGCTTTGAAATACTCTACGTGATCTATCCTTATGTACAAAATAAAGAGAGGGTACATAGAAGTGCGCAGTTGGGGGTACTAGTGACGTATCTGATCTATTTGCTTGTCATGATAGTGGCGCTGGTCTTTTTTAGTCAGGGTCAGCTCATGAGAACGATCTGGGCGACACTCAATATGCAAAAGATGGTGTACCTTCCCATTCTGGAGAGGTTTGAGCTGGTTGTCATTTCGCTGTGGCTTATCGTGATCTTGCCGAATATGATGCTGTATTTGTGGTCTTCTGCCCGGGGACTCAAGCGCTTGTTCGGATTCAAGTTGCGTCATTCGTTGTATTGGATTTTACCCGTGATTTATGTAGCTTCCTTGTCGCTGCTATCCAGGCAGGATATGAGCCGGATGACGAATATATTCTCGCAAATAGCGCTGTACATGATTTACGTGTACCCCTATTTTTTGTACGTCATGGTCTGGCTGAAGCAGCGAAAGCAACGGGTGAAACCAACCAGCAAAGGAGAGAGTGCCTGATGCTGCCTGATCGAAAACATTGGCTGCAAGTATCCAAGCGGCTTTTTGCGGTGTGGTGTTCAAGTGTCCTCATCATGACAGGCTGTACAGATCGGCAAATTTTTGATGAGACAGGACTTGCCACGGCTATCGGCTACGATTTGTTGAAAGATGGAAACATTCGTGGGACAGCGATCATGCCCTCCATTAATCCAGAGGCGAAAGAAAAGATACAGCTTTTCTCAGCGACGGGGGAAACCAGCAAAGCAATTCGGGATCGGGTTAATTTACAATCAGATAAAAGAGTATTGGGTGGGCAGATTCGTGTCGCACTCTATAGTGAAAACTTGGCAAAGCGTGGACTAGGCAGTATCGTTGACACGCTGTATCGTGATTCCTCTATTTCCAGCAGGGTTTATCTTTGCGTATTTGAAGGCGAAACATACGATATGCTGACTTATCCCTATACAGAACAAGGGAATATCGGAATCTACCTGTATCGTTTGGTTGAGCAAAATATAGAAGGGGAAAAAATCCCCTCATCGACCATGCATGAGTTTTTTCGGGCTTATTATGACAAAGGGATCGACCCGATCATGCCGTATATTGCAAGAAAGGGAAATGAGCTGCAAATCAAGGGTATCGCATTATTTCAAGGGGACCGCTATGTAGAGTGGATCACACCCAAGGAAGCCTTTTTAATCAAGCTCATGAATGGAAAATTTAGCATTGGCAGCTACGATACTTCTGTACCCGCTCATATTTTTGGAGAGGAGCCCAAGAGTGGAGGAAATAAAAAAGAGCATGTGCAGCTTGTCTTTGACACCATTTCCAGTCAATCAAACATCAAGCTGACCCAAGTATCTCCCCCGATCTTTGATATTCATATTCGATTCAATGCGCGTATTTTAGAACTAACCCTTCCGCTTAAGTTGGAGAATGCAAAGCTGATGAAAATCATGGAGAATGCATTGGAAAAAGAGATCGAAAAAGAACTGCAAAAAATAGTCCGAAAGCTGCAAGGCCTCGATGTCGATCCAGCTGGTTTCGGGATGGTGTATCGTGCAAACAGAAGAGGGATGGCAGACATGACGCAGGAAGAGTGGAGAAAAATGTTCAAGGAAGCAACGTTTCGCTTTCACGTAAAGTCGACCATCATCCGCAACGGCGTCATGGATTAAAAAACTTTTCCTACTATTACTATTGACGTGATATTTTCAAAAAGGATATAATCCGTTTTGTATCATCATGAAAGAGAAAAAACGAACATAATATACGTAGATATCTTTCTTATCAAGAGAGGCGGAGGGACAGGCCCTATGAAGCCCGGCAGCCGGTTCATTTTCGAATGAACGTCGCGGTGCCAATTCCTACAAGATTGTTTGGATCTTGTATAGATGAGAAGGGTGGATGCGAACGTATACATTGCGTTGCAGCCCCTTTTTCGTTTATGAAAAAGGGGTTTTCATATTTTATCAAGATTGTGGTCGGGAGGTGGATGCGTTGATCCAACTGCGTCATTTGCATAAAAGCTATCAAGTACAAGGTAAAACCATCCCAGCATTAACGGGGATCGACCTTTCCATAGAGCAAGGTGAAATATACGGGATTATCGGACACTCTGGAGCAGGGAAAAGTACATTGATCCGGTGCATCAATTTGCTGGAGCGCCCAACTTCAGGGGAAGTTATTGTAGACGGCGTCGATTTAACAAAGCTGGATGAAGGCAAGCTGCAAGAAAAGCGCCGCGCAATCGGCATGATTTTTCAGCACTTCAACTTGCTGTCTTCTTCAACCGTCGGCGAAAATGTCGCGTTCCCGCTCAAGCTGGCAAAGCGTCCGAAGGCAGAAATTGAGAAGAAAGTAAACGAGCTGCTGAAGCTGGTTGGGTTAGAGGCACATAAGGACAAATATCCGTCTCAGCTGTCTGGCGGACAGAAGCAGCGTGTCGGGATCGCCCGTGCGCTCGCGAATGATCCAAAAGTGCTGCTCTGTGACGAAGCTACCTCGGCTCTCGATCCGCAGACGACGAACTCCATTCTGGCCCTGCTCTTGGACATCAACCGCAAGCTGGGCTTGACCATTGTGTTGATTACCCACGAGATGCACGTCATTCGCTCTATTTGTGATCGTGTCGGCGTGATTGATGGAGGAAAGATCGTCGAGTCGGGTAACGTACTGGATGTATTCCTTCGTCCGAAGCATCCAACGACACAGGAATTCGTGGAGCAAGTAGCGGATTCTACAGAGCTGCGCGAAGCAGTCGAGCACGAAAAGGCTTCGGGGAACCGCACGATTGCTCGTGTCACCTTCCTCGGAGAAAAAACGTACCAGCCGATCCTGTTCCAAACGATGCAAGAGACAGGTACGGTGTTCAGTATTTTGCAGGGAACGATCTCCCGCATGAAGGATACGCCGTATGGTCAGTTGGTGATCGAGCTGGAAGGCGATGTCGCACAAAATCAAAAGACCATTGAGACGCTGCGCCAACGTGGCTTGGAAGTAGAGGTGATATAAATGGACTGGACATTCGAAAATGTGGATTGGGCTGAAATCGGCGAAGGTACGATGGACACGCTCACGATGCTCGGCTTCTCCACTCTGTTTACCGTCCTGATTGGTTTGCCGTTGGGCATCATTCTGTTTTTGACTTCACGCGGACAGCTTCTGCAAAACCGCACTTTTTATTCGATCGCATCATTCGTTGTCAACGTATTGCGTTCGGTACCGTTTATCATTTTGATGATCCTGCTGATTCCTGTGACGAAAATGATCGTAGGAACCTCACTCGGCGTACTGGGTGCCATTCCGCCGCTTGTATTTGGTGCCGCTCCGTTTTTCGCGCGTTTGGTGGAAACCTCGCTGCGTGAGATTGATAAAGGCGTGATTGAGGCCGCACAATCTATGGGGGCTTCCAATTGGCAGATCGTCTGGAATGTCCTTTTGCCAGAGTCTAGATCAGGCCTGATCGCGGGTATTACGATCACGACGGTTACGCTGGTCTCCTACACTGCAATGTCTGGGGTAATTGGCGGCGGCGGTTTGGGTGACTTGGCGATCCGATACGGTTATCAGCGTTTCCAAACCGATGTCATGATTGTGACTGTTGTTATTTTGCTGGTGATGGTACAAATCTTACAATCGCTGGGGGACCGTCTGGTTCTCAAGTTCAGCCGCAAGTAGGATTTTTCCATATAGGGTTTCAAATAATAAGATAAATACATGCAAGGGGGAAATCATTCATGAAAAAGCTAGTCGTATCTGTACTTTCTACTGTATTGGCATTTTCTTTGGCAGCTTGCGGAGGCAAAACGGAAACAGCACCTGCTCCAGCTGAAGGCGGCGCACAAGGCGGACAACAGGAAGTAACATTGAAGGTAGGCGCTTCTCCCGTTCCACATGCAGCAATTTTGAAGCTGGTTCAACCAAAACTGAAAGAACAAGGCGTGAATCTGGAAGTTAAAGAATTCACGGATTACGTACAACCCAACGTTCAAGTGAACGAAAAACAACTCGACGCTAACTTCTTCCAGCACAAGCCTTACCTGGAAGACTTCAATAAAGGACAAAACATGAACCTGGAGCCAGTAGTGGCTGTACACATCGAGCCATTCGGCGCTTACAGCAAAAAAGTGAAATCTGTGGATGAATTAGCTGATGGCGCAACAATCGCGCTGCCAAACGATCCAACAAACAGCGGTCGCGCACTCGCACTCTTGGAGAAAAACGGCGTGATCAAGCTGAAAGAAGGCGCTGGCATCAGCGGTACAGTGAAAGATGTTGTTGAGAACAAGAAAAACCTGAAGTTCAAAGAAGTAGAAGCAGCAATGCTGCCGCGCGTTCTGGAAGAAGTAGATCTGGCGTTGATCAACACCAACTATGCGCTGGAAGCAAAGCTTGTTCCAACCAAAGACGCCCTGTTTATTGAAGATAAAGATTCTCCATACGCAAACTTCCTGGTAGCTCGTCCTGACAACAAAGATTCCGAAGCCATTCAAAAGCTGGTGAAAGAACTGAACTCACCTGAAGTGAAAAAGTTCATTGAAGATGAATACAAAGGCGCGATTATTCCAGCGTTCTAAAGTAGAAATAATTGATCGATCAACAAAGCCCAACTGGCCGAAAAGCTGGTTGGGCTTTACTTTTATTTATAGTTTAGTGAATTTTCATAAAATTAAATTAAATCTATCGCAACCCCGTATTCAACCCAATTCCTGTCGAGTATATTGTGTTTGAAATGAGAAAATATAGATAAGGGGGAATTTTCTGATGAAACAAAATCTCAAGTTGTTTCTTGGCGCGATGCTGGTCGCCGGAAGCGTATTAGCTGGATGCTCAACAAGTACGCAGCCATCAACAACAACCCCACCAGCCGAGGGAACCGCAGCGCCCTCTGAAAAGCCTGCAAATGCAAAGCAGCAGGTATTTCGGGCGAACATTATGAGTGAGCCTGCGACAGCGGACCCCGGTCTTGCGAAGGATGCCACTGCGGGAGCAATTGTGCGTGCTACGTTTGATGGCTTGACTCGCTTCGATGCCAACGCAAAGCCAGTGAATTCAGTAGCATCCGATGTGAAGCTCTCGGATGACAAACTGGTGTATACGTTCACGCTCCGCGATTCGAAATGGAGCAATGGTGATCCAGTGACTGCCCATGACTTCGTGTATGCATGGAAGCGTGCACTTAGCAAGACCCTCGGTGCTGAGTATGCCTATCAGCTGTACTACATTAAAAACGCGAAGCTGATTCACGAAGGCAAGGCGAAGCCAGACGAACTCGGTGCAAAGGCAATCGATGACAAAACACTGGAAGTCACGCTGGAGAATCCTACGCCTTACTTCCTGGAGCTGACGTCTTTCTACACATACTACCCGGTTAATCAAAAAGTAGTGGAAGCCAATCCGAAATGGGCAAACGAAGCAGCAACGCACGTAAGCAACGGTCCATTTAAGATGACAGCGTGGGAGCACAAGAGCAAGATCGTGCTGGAAAAGAATGAGCACTACTGGGAAAAAGACGTAGTGAAGCTCGATCGCATTGAGTTTACGATGATCGAGGACGATAATACAGCGCTGTCCATGTTCGAGAACGGAGAGCTGGATTGGGCAGGTCAGCCACTCGGCGGGCTTCCCACCGATGCGATTCCGACATTGAAAGAAACAGGCAAGCTCGTGGTGCATCCAAAAGCGACGATGTACTGGTACAAGTTGAACACGACAAAAGGCCCGCTCAGCAATGTAAAAATTCGTAAAGCATTGGCATACTCGGTTGACCGTCAGACCATCGTGGATAACATTACACAAGTGGGCCAAGTGCCGACGATGGGGATGTTGCCGCAATCCATGATTATCAATAAAGATGGCTACTTCAAGGATAATGATGTAGAGACAGCCAAAAAGCTGTTGGAAGAAGGCATGAAGGAGCTTAATGTAACAAAGCTGCCTCCGATCACCTTGTCTTACAATCCAAGCGACAGACATAAGAAAATTGCTGAAGCAATTCAGGACCAATGGAAACAAAAGCTTGGCATTGAAGTAAAACTCATGGTGAAGGAGGCCACTGTTCACTTGCAGGATATGCATGAGCTCAATTACGAAATAGGCCGTATCGGCTGGAATGCAGACTTTAATGATCCAATGAACTACCTGGAAATGTTCCGAGATGGTAAAACAGGCAACAACGACACGGGCTGGGAAGATCCGCGCTATCAGGAGCTGCTGAAGCAGGCATCGGTAGAAACGGACCCAGAGAAGCGCAAGCAGCTGTTTGGCGAGGCTGAGCAAATCTTCATGGATGCCATGCCTTTGATCCCCATGTTCACGGATGTGGATGTCTGGGTACAAAGCGACAAGGTAAAAGGCGTACAAGTGGATGGGCTCGGATTTATCGACTTGAAGTGGGCAGAAATGACGGAGTAACGAATATAACAAAAATCCCGAGGCCAACGAAATTGCTGGTCTCGGGATTCTTTTGTATTAGTAGCCAAAATCAAGTGTCTTGCCTGTCTCCGCATACGTCTTGATCGACGAGAGCATCATCGGCCAATTGTTGCTCGCACTTGCGTGGGAGGGATGGTTTTCTGTCCATTGATCCTGGATCAGTGTCAGCTTGGTGCAACCGCCAACCGGTTCTAAGGTAATCGTGACACGAGACTGCAATTCCGCATGATTCTCGTAGTAGGCAGGACCAGGATGTTCAGTGAAACTGAAAATGTGATGAGGTTCGAACTGCAAAATTTTCCCGTATACATGCACTGTGTCGTCACCGTCTTTTCCCGGACCCACGTAAGCCATCTCATCGCCTACTTGAAAAGTCGAGCGGATCGTACAGCCAAAGAAAGTACTCTTTACGCCATCATCGGAAGTAAGGACATGCCAGACCTGCTCTGGCGTAGCACCAATGTAGAAATCAAAGCGAAGATCCATTGTTTTACCCCCTGATTTTTTCATTTGGGAATTGTAATCAAGTCTCTCAACTACTACTCTTACTATAAGAAGAATTCGGAAGTGTGTATTGTAAAAACACGTCAGGAGGCGCGCCTTGGAAAATCAGACTGCCAAGCTCCCAAAGGGTGTACTGCATGCGATGATTGGACAGAAGAAATTTTCGCTGGACAGATACGAGCCATCTGCTGAAATCAGCTACTTCGTGCAACATTACTGGGTTGTCCGGTGGGATTTGCGTACGGAACTTCCTTACTCGCAAACCGTACTGGCTCATCCCAATGTGAATCTGGTGTTTGAAAAAGGAGCAACTGGCATTTTTGGTGTAGCCCGTACGACTTCCTCGCATCTATTAGAGGGACAAGGTCACGTTTTCGGAGTGAAATTTAGGCCCGGAGGTTTTTATCCGTTTCTGAATGCCCCGGTATCAAAGCTGAGTGGCACTTTTACGAGTCTGGAAGCTGTATTTGGTGTTGCAACCGAGCAGCTTGAGAAAGAAGTACTAAGCCTGCCAGATGATCAGCAAATGATGAAAAGGGTAGAAGCCTTTCTATTCGAATATTTACCGAAGCCTGATCCGAATGTAGCGCGCATCAGTGAAATCGTCAGGATGATTCAGGCAGATCGATCCGTACTCAAGGTCGAGGATGCGGTACAGTTGACCGGAATGAACATGCGGACGATGCAGCGCTTGTTTGATCGTTATGTAGGGGTCAGCCCGAAGTCGGTCATCCAACGATACAGACTGCATGAGGCGGCAGAGCAGATTGACCAGGGAACAGTCCAAGATTGGCTGGACCTGTCTACCTCTCTTGGCTACTACGATCACTCTCACTTTATTCGAGATTTTCGAGCAATCGTCGGTGTAGCGCCGAACGAGTATCGACGAGCCCAAATGTAATCATAGTGAACCCCTTCACCTTCTGGCTGGAGGGGTTGTTTCATTCTGCATAAATTTTTATGTACGAGGCATACTTCATCATGATGAAACTACCGAATTTATTTCCTTTAATAGAATTTGATGTTTGAATAAAACATAATTAATTTTACTTAAAATGTCTTCAATATTACTAAAAATGCAGTATATTTGTGGAGTAGCTTTCAATGAATTTTTACCGATAGAAAAAAAGGGGGTCAACACCATGAAAAAAAGCGTTTTTGCAGCAATGAGTTCTATCCTGGTTCTTAGTGCGGCGCTGGCTGGTTGTGGCGGCGGTGGTGAGAAAGCAGGCGAGCAAGGCAATGCTTCTAAGGAGCAAACAAGTGGTCCTAAAGAATTGAGAATGAACATGATGTCCGAGCCACCAACTGCTGACCCTGCATTGGCTGAGGATTCTACTTCCAGTGCGGTACTGCGTGCAACATTTGATGGTCTCACCCGTATTGGCGAAGATGGCAAACCACATCCATCTGTAGCAGAAAAAGTTGACGTATCCGAAGATGGTCTTACTTATACATTCACCCTGCGTGATAGCAAATGGAGCAATGGAGATCCAGTTACCGCTAAGGATTTCGAATACGCTTGGAAGCGAGCGCTCGATCCGAAGACAGCATCTAACTACTCCTACCAATTGTATTACCTGAAAAATGCAGAAGAATACAACAAGGGTAAAGCAAAAGCTGAAGATGTTGGCGTAAAAGCGACAGACGATAAAACACTCGTCGTGACTTTGAAGAACCCAACACCATTCTTCTTGGAACTGACTGCGTTCTATACGTACTACCCAGTTAACCAAAAAGTAGTGGAAGGCAGCGATAAATGGGCGGGCGAAGCAGCTACACACGTTGGTAACGGTCCATTCAAAATGGAAACATGGGAACATAAGAGCAAATTGGTTCTTGTGAAGAGCGATACCTACTGGGATAAAGACGCTGTAAAACTCGACAAGCTCAACTTCTCCATGGTTGAAGATGCAAATACAGAGCTGTCCATGTTCGACAATGACGATCTGGATTGGTCCGGAGCGCCTTTGAGCTCACTTCCTACCGATGCGATTCCTGCATTGAAAGAAACCGGTCAAATGCAAACACGCCCGATCGCGGGTACGTACATGTACAAATTCAATACGGAAGTTCCGCCGTTCAACAACGCGAAAATCCGTAAGGCGTTTGCTTATGCAATCGATCGTAAATCTATCATCGACAACATCACGCAAGCAAACCAAGAACCAGCTATGGGTCTGATCCCGCCAACAATGGCAGTGGCAACAAGCCCGTACTTCAAAGACGGCGATGTAGAAGCAGCGAAAAAAATGCTGGAAGAAGGTATGAAGGAAGAAGGCATTACCAAAATGCCGACCCTGACTCTTTCCTTCAACACGTCTGAAGGCCACAAGAAAATTGCCGAAGCGATCCAAGACCAATGGAAAAAAGCGCTCGGCGTAGACATTAAGCTGGAGAACAAAGAATGGAAAGTATTCCTGGAAGATGTGAACCAAGGTAAATTCCAAATCGCACGTTCCAGCTGGTCTGGTGACTACAACGATCCATACACGTTCTTGGACCTGTTCAAGGACAAAGATGGCGGCAACAACGACACGAAATGGGAAAATCCGAAGTACAAAGAGCTGCTGAACAAATCTGCTCTGGAAAAGGACCCAGAAAAACGCAAACAAATTCTGGCACAAGCAGAAGCTATTTTCATGGACGAAATGCCAGCAGTTCCAATCTACTACTACACACATTCTTATGTGAAAAAAGACAAAGTAAAAGGTGTAGTACTCGACGGTCTCGGTTTTGTAGACTGGAAATGGGCAGACATTCAATAAGAAAAAGCGCATAACTCGTTGTAAAAAAGAAGGGTGCTACGGCACTCTTCTTTTTTTGTAAATCATTTCTGAGAGTAAAAAAACGAGCAGACGATTGACGACGATGTAGGTAATTATAAAATTATAAATGAAATTACTATTGTTACTTTACTGAATGTCGGTAAAATTGGGTGAATGAAAAAATACATCAATAAATGAGATCTGAATCCTCAACTCTGAGAAAGCTTGATATTACGCGGTTTTTCTTAGAGATATTGGGGTAGGAATGTTATGGAAAATTTATTTATCGATCAATATAATTTATAATTGATTAATTCTCTTTATAAATAAATAAAAATTTATTAAATCATTCTAAAACATATTTAAAAAATATATAAAACCATGTATATTGATAAAAGATTTAGAAAAGGGGGATTACTTGTATGAAAAAGAATGTTTTCGTGGCAATGAGTTCTATCCTCGTTCTTGGCGCGGCACTCGCAGGATGCGGTGGCGGAAACCAGGCGGCACCGGCAGATAGCAATGCATCGGCAGGAAAGACAGAAAATTCTGCACCAACAGCTGGCTCTAAAGTACTGAAACTGAACTTGCACTCCGAGCCACCAACAGCTGACCCAGGTATCGCGGAAGATACAACTTCCAGCACCATCATCACTGCTACCTTCGAAGGTCTGACTCGCGTTGGTAAAGACGGTAAATACAATCCAGCAGCAGCAGAGAGCTACACTGTTTCTGAAGACGGTAAAAAATATACATTCAAAATTCGTGATAACAAATGGAGCAATGGCGATCCTGTATCGGCAAAAGATTTCGAATATGCTTGGAAACGCGCTCTTAATCCAAAAACAGCTTCCAACTATGCATACCAACTGTACTATGTGAAGGGCGCAGAAGCCTACAACAAAGGCAAGGGTAAAGTAGAAGACGTTGGCGTAAAAGCAGTTGACGATAAAACACTCGAAGTAGAACTGGCAAACCCAACGCCATTCTTCTTGGAGCTGGTTGCATTCAAAACATACTTCCCAGTTAATCCAAAAGTAGTAGAGGGCAACGAGAAATGGGCTACTGATGCGAAAACAGTTATTGGTAACGGTCCATTCAAAATGGATTCTTGGGAGCACAAGAGCAAGCTCGTCGTTTCCAAAAACGATAACTACTGGGATAAAGACAACGTAAAATTGGACAAAATCGAATTCTCCATGGTAGAGGATGAGAATACTGAGCTGTCCATGTGGGAAAACGGTGAATTGCACTGGGCAGGAGCTCCAACTTCTGCGTTGCCAACTGACGCGATCCCGGCTTTGAAAGAATCCGGTAAAATGACAACTCAGCCAATCGCGGGTACTTACTTCTACCGTTTCAACACAGAAAAACCACCGTTCAACAATGTGAAAATCCGTAAAGCGTTTGCCTATGCGATCGATCGTCAAAGCCTGATCGACAACATCCTGCAAGCTGGTCAATTGCCTGCAACAGGCTATGTACCACCAAGCATGGCGCTGAACAAAGACGGTTTCTACAAGGATAATGACATTGAAACAGCGAAGAAATTGCTCGAAGAAGGTATGAAAGAAGAGGGTCTCACCAAATTCCCAGCACTTACTCTTTCCTTCAACACTTCCGAAGGTCACAAAAAGATTGCTGAGGCAATCCAAGACCAATGGAAGAAAAACCTCGGCGTAGACGTGAAGCTCGAGAACAAAGAGTGGAAGGTTTACTTGGACGATGTACACCAAGGTAAATACCAAGTGGCTCGTGCAGGCTGGTTGGGTGACTTCAACGATCCAATCAACTTCTTGGAAATGTTCAAGGAAAAAGACGGCGGAAACAACGATACTCGTTGGGAAAATCCGAAGTACAAAGAACTCCTGAACCAATCCGCTCTGGAGCTAGACCCAGAAAAACGTAAAGCAATCTTGGCGCAGGCTGAGCAAATCCTGATGGATGAAATGCCAATTATGCCAATCTACTACTATACTCAATCTTGGGTGAAGGACGACAGAGTACAAGATGTTATCATCGATGGTCTGGGTGCTGTAGACTACAAGTACGCAGATTTCGTAGAAAAGAAATAATAGCTGTGCATGTAAAAGAAGAGCGGTGTTATACTCACCTCTCTTCTTTTTTTACCTATCCCACTTCCATATTTTTACTTTTGTTGTATACTAATTTTTGGAAGATTCTCATTAGGAAATTAGGGGGGCATATGATGAAGAAGAGTGTTTTTCTGGCTTTGAGTTCAGTCCTTGTTTTCGGTGGAATGATGACAGGGTACGAAGGCGCTATCCAAGCAGCTGGGCCTAAGGTATTAAGAATGAATCTGCATTCGGATCCGCCTACAGCAGACCCGGGAATTGCGGAGGATACTACCTCTAGCACAATCATCACTGCTATATTCGAAGGTCTGACACGTCTCGGAAAAGACGGAAAGGTACACCCAGCCGCGGCAGAGAGCTATACCGTTTCTGAGGATGGGAAGACTTATACATTCAAGATTCGTGATGCAAAATGGAGCAACGGAGATCCGGTAACGGCACATGACTTCGAATATGCTTGGAAACGCGCGCTCGATCCAAAGACAGCTTCCAACTACGCCTACCAGTTGTATTATGTGAAAGGTGCAGAAGACTTCAACAAAGGGACAGGCAAGGCGGGAGACGTTGGGGTAAAGGCGATTGACGATAAGACGCTAAAAGTGGAACTGACAAACCCGACACCATTTTTCCCAGAGCTCGTTGCTTTCAAAACGTACTTCCCAGTGAACAAGAAAGTAGTCGAAGGCAACAAAAAATGGGCTGACGAGGCAAAGACGGTTGTTGGCAACGGACCATTTAAAATGGAAACATGGGAACACAAGAGCAAACTGACTGTCGTAAAAAACGAGAAGTACTGGGATAAAGCCAATGTAAAATTGGATAAGATTGAATTCTCTATGATAGAGGATGAGAATACGGAATTATCCATGTTTGATAACGACGAGCTGGATTGGGCGGGTGCTCCAACGTCCGCTCTGCCAACCGACGCACTTCCGGTTTTGAGGGAAACTGGCATCTTGAAGACACAGCCAATCGCCGGTGCCTACTTTTATCGTTTCAATACAGAGCAAGCACCGTTTACCAACGCAAAAATTCGTAAGGCGTTCGCGTATGCCATTAATCGTGAGAGTATCACCGCCGATATCCTGCAAGCGGGTCAAGTACCGGCAACAGGCTATGTACCACCGAGCATGGCGTTGAACAAAGACGGTTACTTCAAAGACAATGACCTTGAAGTTGCAAAGAAATTACTGGTAGAGGGTATGAAGGAAGAGGGCATCACCAAACTCCCGCCAATCACACTCACCTACAACACATCCGAAGGTCATAAAAAGATCGCAAAAGAAATACAGGCTCAATGGAAGAAAAACCTCGGTGTAGATATCAAGCTCGAAAATAAAGAGTGGAAGGTATACCTAGAAGACGTACACCAAGGTAATTATCAAATCGCTCGTGGAGGTTGGCTGGGTGACTTCAATGATCCCATCAACTTCTTGGAAATGTTCCAGGAAAAAGACGGCGGAAACAACGATACGCGTTGGGAAAATCCAAAGTACAAAGAGCTCCTGAACCAATCCTCTCTGGAGCAAGACCCAGAGAAGCGCAAAGCAATTCTCATGCAGGCTGAGCAAATCCTGATGGATGAAATGCCAATCATGCCAATCTACTTCTACACAAACTCTTGGGTGCAGAACGAGAATTTGAAAGATGTCGTGATGGATGGTCTGGGTGATATCGATTTCAAATACGCGGATATCACCAAAAAATAAGAATGCAGGAGAAGAGGGCGATTTTCGTGTCCCTCTTCTTTTTTTCTGTCTCATGGACAAATGACCAATCCATTACGCCCTTGGCTACATAGAGTAAAAAGGAACTAACTGCAACCAGGGGGGATATTGATGGATATTGGTTCTTTACTCAACATTGTTAAATCGATTCCTAAGGAAAAGCTGAGGACAGATGCGGGAATCAAGGAAGTCATTCGTGAAATGGCCAGAAAGTCAGGGAAAAAATTGACCGAGCAAGAGGTTAACAGTTATGCTGCGCAGTTTCGTCAGATGCAGAAAACAGAAAATGTCGGTAGTCTGCTGAATAAGCTTTCGAAAAAAGGTGTCACTGCAAAGGATTTGGAAAATATAAAAAAACGTTTTAGATAAGGGGGTAGAGTGAGGAGGGAGGTGGGATTATCGTTGAGAAAATGAAAGCGAAAAGGAAGCAGGCTGTCCCCAGGAGCAATTTGCTAGAATCGATCAACAAGCTTGTGGATGCACAGCATGCAAGCAATGCCCAAATGATGAAAGAAATGAGTCAGGTGCGGCAGGAGCTGCAGGATATGAAGAATACACTGGGGCGTCTCAAACAAGCACCTCCAAGAAGTACAGGAGAACGGCGAGGCTTGCTGTTTGGAGGACGAAAGAATGCCGCTCAAGTGGAAGTTGTACCTCAACCACAAAAGCCTGCCATTTCTATCGAAGATTTACTGCCGCTTTTACCGTATCTAGGCGACGCTATTCCCCAATTGAAAAACCCGAAAGTAGCCGACTCCATTAAAGTGCTGTCGAATCCGGCTGTGATTTCGCTGATCCAGCAATTTCTTGCCAACGGGGGCTTGAACATGATAAAAAAACCTGTTCAAGAAGTAAGTAGGCAAGAGAGAAGGGGATTTTTTCGATACAAATGATCAGTTATAAAGACTGTCTCGCGGCATGCGGAGGCGGTCTTTTCATTTTGGTACCAAAAGACTATAAACTTTACAGATCATATAGCGTCTAATAGAATGGTGAACGTTGCACATTGGCTGACGCCACATAACGAAAGAAAACAGACATCACGGAGGAGGTCAGGATGAAGAGACGATTTTACCCTCTGCTTTTTGCGCTGCTGGTCCTGCTGCTAATCCCCAGTTGGGCGGTTGCAGCAAGCAGTGCCTCAGAGGAAGCTGTCAATCTCATGATTGGTGGACAAGCAGTGAATGCTGAAGTGCCGCCAGTCATCAAGAATGGACGCACGTTGGTTCCCGTCCGTGTCATCGCCGAAGGGCTAGGTGCAAAAGTGGATTGGAATGACGCTACTCGAACAGCTGTCATTACCAAAGGCACGCAGCATCTCTCCCTTACACTTGACTCCCGTACAGCAGTGTTGAACGGCAAGCAAGTGAAGCTCGATACGCCGCCTGTTATTTCACAAAAGCGTATGCTGCTGCCACTGCGTTTTGTCGGGGAGTCGCTTGGCGTTACAGTCGGGTGGGACAACAGCACACGAACTGTCATTGCGAACGAAACACCACAGGTCAAGCTGAATGGCAAGGCACCAACCCAGCCGATCAAGCTGTATCAAGTGGAAGACACGATGTACGTGTCCGCACAGGCTGTAGCTGAGCAAGTGGGACAAAAAGGCTTTGCGTGGAAACGACCTGAGCGAGGGATGACGATTGATGATCAGTTGGTCCTCTCATTACGTCAATTGGAGGACGAGCTTGGAGGGTCATTTGCGTGGGACAAGAAAAATAATCAGGTTGAGATCGATCGCCTCAATATTTTGAAAGATGTATCTGAGGACGGCGACCGTGTTCGTATTGAGACGACCATACCTGTAATTCCTCAGTCCTTTGTAATGACAGGTCCACACCGGATCGTCTTGGATCTCCCACAAACAGCATTGGATGACGATTTAATCGAAGATCTCAAACGGCAAGACGAGAAAAATGATAGCGTAGGCGAATCCGAGGAAACGGCCTCCGCTGATGAGGAAGACCAAGACACAGATTCTGATTCTGATGAACAGAATCAGGCAGAACAAACGAAAGAAGAACCTCTCATTGCTGATCTGCGTTACAGCCAATACAGTGCATCTCCGGACACGGTTCGCGTTGTCATTGAACTGAACCAAAAGAGCAAGTATGAGTTGGCTTACACGGAAGATGGTATCGAAGTAAAATTGACGCCAAAACCGAAGAAAACAGGCTACCTGATCGTCGTTGATGCCGGTCACGGAGGGAAAGACCCAGGCACGAAGGGCTCCGCTGGCAACAATGAAAAAGATTACAACTTGGCTGTCTCCAATAAAATTGTGGCTTTGCTGAAGCAATATCCAGAGTTTCAAGTCGTTCCCGTACGCACAACGGATGTGTTTTATGAACTGTCAGAGCGTGTTGCTTTTGCCAATGAGTTAGATGCCGACATGTTCTTGTCTATTCATGCCAACGCATTCCCGAAACCAACGGCTGCAGGAACGGAAACCTTCTATTATAATGAAAACAGTAAAGACTTTGCCCAAGTGGTACATAAACATTTGCGTGGGGCAACGCAGTTCCCGGATCGAGGCGTCAAGAAGAGCGGCTTTTATGTGATCAAAAACACAAATATGCCCGCTGTGTTGACCGAAACTGGCTTTCTCTCCAATCCACAGGAGAATGCACAGCTGACGAATCCGGCATTCCAAGATAAAATCGCGAAAGCCATTGTTGCGGCTATTCGTGAATACTACGAGTCTTATCAGTAAGGGGGCTTTTCACGATGAAAAAAAGTCGAGTGATCTGGATGGCAGCGTTAGTGATGCTGCTTTTGGCCGGATGTGGGCAAAACGCGACTGAAACACCACAGCCAACCACACCAGTAGAACAGCCATCTGGTTCAAACACTGATCCATCGACAACAGAGCCGACTCTGAAAAAGCAAATGGTCACCGTTTACTATTCGGATAATAATGTGATGGAGATGCAAAAAGAAGAGCAAGAGATCACGTTTGCAGAAGATATCGAGAAGTACAAAAAGACACTTGCCCTGCTGGAGTCGCCTGTAAAGCCAGACGTGCACATTCCGCTGTGGAAAGACTTCAAGTACCATTCAATCACATTTGATAAAGGAACCCTGACGATTGATGCAGATAGCAAGAATCAGTTCAACATGGGTTCAAGTGGCGAGACGATGGCTTTGGATGCGTTGAAGAATACATTCTTTCAGTTCTCGGAAGTAAAGGAAATTGTCTTCCTGGAGGATGGCAAGAAAGTAGTAACGCTGATGGGACACGTAGATCTCTCCGAGCCACTGAAACGGGACAATTAATCATCACCATAAAGGCGGCACACCCTGTTCATCAGGATGTGCCGCTTTTTTCGTGGATAAGTTTACAGTGGCTGTCGTGGAGAGAAGAATATTTCCAGTCTAGGCTCCAGGCTCCGTCCTGCTGGGGGTCAAGACTGCCCGCTCCGAAGCGATTAGCGGGGAAACGCAAAAGTGGTAGCCGCTTCGTCGCATGGGCACGTTGCGTTTCTTTTGCCCGCTAATCGCTTCTCCGCTTGGTAGGACTCCACAAGTCGCTACGTCTGGAAATATTCTTCTCTGTCGTGACTGATTACATTCTTCAATCTTTTAATGCTTTTAAGACCCGTTTAAGCACGGCAAGCTCGTAGAGGAAACAGGAGAAATAAGCGAAGATCTTTGGTACACCGACCGAGACGGAATGCAAAAAGCGAAACACGTTCTTAAGCGTCCACCTCTGAAATACACCCTGAAAGAACTACTTTGGACGCGGTTTCGCTTTTTGCATGGAGACGGGCAGTGAATCCCTCAGCGGGTGGGACAAGAAGCTGAGCGTTTTCTCCTGTTTCCTCCTCTCCTCAACAGCCTGACATAGTTTTTTTATGTTGTTGGTGTTTCTTCCCGATCCGTAAATAGAAACTTGATAGCATATACCCCAAACAAGCCTACCAGCGTATACACGATTCGACTTACAATCGACTCCGCTCCACCAAACAAGCTTGCGACTAAATCAAACTGAAATAACCCGATTAATCCCCAGTTCAGGGCACCGATGATAACAAACAGCAAGGCCAGTCGATCCATATGGACACCCCCAGAAAAGAATAGGGACATTATTCCCATGTTTTCAGTTTTACAACAGGAATTTCTCCATCTTTAAGAAAGCTTTACATTCACAACATAATACGACAACATTCCCCCTGTATAGTTTGTACTTGTAAGAGAGAAAAACAAACCGAACCTTTTAAGGAGGATTTTCATCAAATGAAAAAACTCAGCAAAATGTTTATTGCGCTGACATGTGTAGGGGCATTACTCGCGGGGTGCGGAAGCGGCAACACTGCACAGACACCAGCACCAGCGCAACAACCAGCCCAGGAGCAAAGCAACTCTGGTTCGACAACAAAACCTTCCGGTGAACCTGTAACAGCAGTGGGTTCTACCGCTTTACAGCCTCTGGTCGAGCAAGCGGCCAAAGACTTTATGGCAAAAAATGCAGGCGCACAAATCCAAGTACAAGGCGGAGGAAGCGGCACGGGCTTGAGCCAAGTAGCAAGCGGTGCAGCAACGATTGGTAACTCCGATATTTTTGCAGAAGAGAAAAAAGGCATTCCAGCAAACGAACTGGTTGACCATAAAGTAGCGGTTGTCGGTATGGCAGCAGCGGTAAGCCCGCAAGTAAAAGTAGACAACTTGACCAAGCAACAATTGATCGACATCTTCACTGGAAAAATCACCAACTGGAAAGACGTTGGCGGCGAGGATATGAAGATCACGCTGGTTAACCGTCCGAAATCTTCCGGAACTCGCGCGACATTCAGCAAATTCGCGTTGGATGGCAAAGAAGAAGCAGAAGGTATCACAGAGGATTCCTCCGGTACTGTTCGCAAAATCATTGCTGAAACACCAGGTGCAATTGGTTACTTGGCACTGTCCTACTTCAATGACTCTGTAAAAGCTCTGAAATTGGATGGCGTGGAAGCAAACGCAGAAAACATTACAACGAACAAATATCCAGTATGGGCGTACGAGCATATGTACACCAAAGGTGAAGCAACTGGCGATGCAAAAGCATTCCTCGACTTCATCCTGACTGACGAAGTACAAAAGAAAACTGTAACAGAATTGGGCTTCCTGCCAATCACAGATATGAAAGTGGAACGTGATGCAGAAGGCAAAGTAACACAAAAATAAGCGTTATCGTCAACAGCAAAATAGAGGGGTAGGGGGGCCTTCCCCTCATTTTGCTTGCGTACAGTCGTTTTCTTTCCAGGAGGGAGAACATGAGCCATCGTACTGAAGGGGTAAATACAGAGCGTAAATCGATGATTGCGCAAAAAATGCTGACAACGAACAAGCGTCAAAAGACAGAGAATATTACCGGCAAAACCATCGCGATGATTTGTGCGGGTTTGCTCGTTATTGTTGTTTTATCGATCACCTATTTTATTGCTTCCAAAGGGCTGTCGACGTTCTTCGTCGATGGAGTAAGCTTCAAAGAATTTTTAACCCATGACAAATGGGACCCAGAAGGTGAGCCATCCGCGTATGGTGTGTTGCCTTTTATTCTTGGTTCGTTTTTTGTAACGGCACTGGCTGCTTTAATTGCCGCGCCACTCGGAATCGGCGCCGCTATTTTTATGACAGAGATCTTTCCTGGCTTCGGGAAAAAAGTGTTGAAGCCGGTAATCGAGCTGTTGGTTGGTATTCCATCGGTCGTTTACGGTTATGTTGGACTAACTTTGCTTGTTCCATTTATTCGCGAACAATTTGATGTTCTTGGCTTCAGCTTATTGGCAGGGGGACTAGTTCTTGCCCTGATGATTTTGCCAACCATTACGAGTGTGGCAGCAGATGCTATTGAGGCTGTTCCGCAAGATTTGCGCAACGCTTCGCTTGCACTGGGTGCTACTCGCTGGCAAACCATTTGGAATGTCGTGTTGCATTCCGCGCTTCCTGGCTGTTTGACGGCCATTGTTTTGGGAATGTCTCGCGCTTTTGGAGAAGCTTTGGCTGTGCAAATGGTTATTGGTAATACAACGAAGCTGCCAGGCGGTTTGCTCGAACCAATCAGTACGCTCACTAGCGGTATTACATTGAATATGGGGAATACGATTCAAGGAACTCCGTATAACAATGCTCTCTGGTCAATGGCTTTGCTGCTCTTGGCGATGTCTTTCGTCTTTATCGTGATTTTGCGCCTGTTGGGCAGAAAGAGGTTGGCGAAATAGATGAAAGCGAGACTGATGGACCGTGCTGCTACTGTTGTTTTGACACTGATTGCCGTACTGATTATCGGTACCTTGGTGGGATTGTTGGGCTTCATTCTCTCACAAGGCTGGCATAAGCTGAATCTCGACTTTTTGACCTCTCCGCCGGATATCGTCAATGCGGGTGGCGGGATTGGACCACAGCTTTTCAACTCGTTGTACTTGCTGGTCCTGACCATGCTGATCGCGTTGCCGCTCGGGATCGGAGCAGGCATTTATATGGCTGAATATGCGCCGGATAACAAGATTACACAGTTTATCCGCATGAGTATAGAAGTATTGTCTTCCCTTCCGTCTATCGTAGTTGGTTTGTTTGGATTGCTCGTGTTTGTAAACATGACTGGCTGGGGCTATACCCTGTTTGGTGGAGCACTTGCGCTGACGGTATTTAACCTGCCACTCTTGGTTCGTGTAACAGAGGATGCACTGCGCAACGTACCACGCAGTCAAAAGGAAGCGAGCCTCGCGCTTGGTATTACCAAATGGCGTACCATCGTGTCTGTCATCCTTCCAGCAGCACTCCCAGGTATCATTACGGGTGCCATTCTGGCATCTGGCCGTGTATTTGGGGAAGCGGCTGCCTTGCTGTTTACGGCAGGGATGTCTTCACCGAATCTGGATTTCACCGACTTCTCATTGAATAGTACGACCTCACCGTTGAACCCGTTCCGTCCTGCCGAGACATTGGCCGTGCATATTTGGAAGGTAAACAGCGAGGGGCTGACACCGGATGCGCGTGATGTCGCAGATGGCGCGGCTGCTGTTCTGATTATTGCCGTCTTGCTCTTTAACCTTTCCGCTCGTTGGTTCGGGAATTGGGTTTACAAAAAGATGACGTCAGGATCAAACTAAGAAGAGGTAGGTGGCAGTCATGTCCGTACTGACCATGCAAGAAACGATCATTCAGACGAATAACGTGAATGTATACTACGGAGAGAAGCACGCCGTAAAAAATATATCAATGGATATAGAAAAAAACTCCGTGACGGCCTTCATCGGTCCGTCCGGATGCGGGAAATCGACGCTTTTACGGAGCTTGAACCGGATGAATGATCTGGTTCCTTCTTGTCGTGTAGAGGGTTCCATTATTGTAGATGGTATCGACATTAACAGCTCGCAAGTAAACATCGAGAGCCTGCGTCAAGTGGTAGGAATGGTGTTCCAAAGAGCGAATCCATTTTTTAAATCGATCTATGAAAACATCGCATTTGCACCGCGTTTCCACGGGATGACCAATAAGCGTGATTTGGATGAATTGGTTGAATCGAGCCTGCGAAAAGCAGCGCTTTGGGATGAGGTAAAGGATCGTCTTCGCGACTCTGCGCTCTCCCTTTCCGGTGGACAGCAGCAAAGGCTTTGTATCGCGCGTGCAATCGCGATGCAGCCAACCATTTTGCTGTTGGACGAACCGGCTTCCGCTCTCGATCCGATCTCTACCATGAAAATCGAAGAGCTGGTCATGCAGCTAAAAGATGAGTATACGATCGTGATCGTTACCCATAACCTCCATCAGGCAGCGCGAATTTCTGAGAAAACCGCCTTCTTCCTGATGGGTGAGCTGATCGAGATGGATGAGACGGGGAAAATCTTCACATCACCTGAAAACGAAAAAACCGAAGCGTATATTAGCGGACGATTTGGTTAATAGCGAATAGAAATAAAGAAGCCCTCCCAAGCGAATCATCTCACATCAGCTTGCTGGAGGGCTTCTTGTTCTATTCGTTTTGGGCTTTCTTCAAATACCGTGAATAAAGACCATAGTAGGCAATAAACAGACCCAGGAAAAAGAACGCGATGACAGTGCCGTAGTCTTCGCTGGAAGCCTCATAACCTACAACAGCTTTTACACCATATTTGATAGCCATATAGATGAGGGCAAAAGCAAGTATAAATCCATATTTGTACCATTTGCTTTGATGCTGCATATTCTCGCTTTTGACCCTCATCACATATCGTACATAACCGACAATCAAGCCAACAAAAAATATCGCGACAAACAAGTAACGCAGATAGTGGCTATGAACAAAGACCTTGATAAATGTTAGTAGGGACATTGCTAGCAGTACGAGTAGGGCAATGACATAAAAGTGAATGGAACGCTTATCCAAGATCCAGACATCCCCTTTCACAGGATAGGTTTGTGAAAAGTTCACATTCACTTTATGATATCATGAATTTTTCAAAGAAAGGGTTGTTTCTCCCGCTCGAAAAAATTTGATGGTTTGCTCGAGATCCTCTACGATTTCTGTCAGGCGCAGGGAGTCATCGAGAAATTGCTCCGATAAGGAGAGGCTCTCTTGATTGGCGGCTACCGCTTGCTGTGTGCCTGATACGACTTGCTGGGCAGAAGCAGACAGGTTATCGACCCGCTGTGAAATGACTTGGCTTTGCGCAGAAATCGTTCCTGTGAGTGCTCTGATGGTCTCGAATTGTGCTGTAAGAGCTTCGCTGAGCTGTACGGTATTGTTAAAAATAGAAGCTGCTTGATGCAAGGTTTGAATGCCATTTACAGTGGCATGATCGGTCGTTTCCAAGCACGCAGCTACGTGCTCCATTCTCTCTTCCCCGGATGCGATTACCTGTTGAATACGGGCCGATGCCTCTTCGGTCTGATCGGACAGCAAGCGGATTTCATCCGCGACGACACTGAAACCGATTCCTGCTTGACCCGCTCTTGAAGCTTCAATACGGGCATTGAAGGACAAGAGCTTCGTTCGTTTCGAGATAGCAGATATCAAGCCGAGCATTTCGTTGATATCTCCCATACTTTCTCGCATGGAAGACATAGCTTGAATGGAGGCTTTCATGTCTTCCGAGATGCTGTGCATATTTTGCTTTAACGTATTCATGGAGGCTGCAGCCATGGCGTTCTGTTCACGCGATTCCTGGCTTTGCAAGATCGCTTCTTCCATCGAGCTCGTGATGCGGGACATTTCTTGTGTGATCTCGTTCATCGTGAGGTTTATTTCTTCAATCTGCTCCTGCTGGTTATCCATTTCTTGGGCGAGTCGTTCAGTTACGGAGACGACCTCGGTCTGCATCGCGTGCGAATGGCGAGAGCCTTTTCCTACATGATCGGCTACTTGTTTGACGTCTGAGATGACATACTGGATTTTACCGATGATCGTCCGGATTTGTTCACTCATTCGATTGAAGCTGTCAGCGAGCTGTCGTATTTCATCATTGCTCTGTACCTGCATCGTTTGTAGGAGATCACCCTCGCTAAAGGCTGTCATTTTTTGCTGAGCTTCCTTGATCGGATTGATAATTCTGCGTACGTACACATACAGCAACAATGCGAGTGCCACGAGTCCAACCAATGAGACGGCCAAAATGGTTAGCTGTAGGCGACGGACCTCTTGTTTTACCTCCGATACAGACTGAACGACGATTACGCCCCATTTCAACGATGGATCGAATTGATAAGCAGCAAAAGAATCGATTCCATTGATCTTGCTCGGTTCGTAGCCAGATTGACCGGCGATGACATTTTGCACGACCGGAAGCTCAGTGAGAAGGGGACGCTGCAACGCGTAGGATTGATCGGGATGAGCGACCAGCTTTCCTTGATGATCCACGATCATGGCATACCCGGTTTCCCCGAGTTTAATCTGACCGATTGACTCGCTCAGCTTCGGGACAGAGACAAAAGCCACGACTACCCCGACAGACTCCTCCTCTTCGTTGCGCAAGGGGAGGGAGACGGCAATCTTCGGAAACTCCGTCTCGGAAAACTGGAAGACGTCCGAGACAAAAGCAGCATGCTGCGTTTGATTCAAAGCTCCTTCATACCAGTCTGTTTTTCGCGGATCATATGAGCTGTCGAGCGGTGATCCGGGAAAGGTCAAATACCGCCCGTCTGTGGTAACGATCTGTAATTCGGAAATAGTAGGATTGTTGATCGTCATATCCGTAAAGATGCCAAATATTTGGCTGTTGGTAACCGTGCTGTTTTTATAAGTAGAAGCAAATGATTGCAAGGCGGTCACGATGTCGTAGACCCTGCTATGTACGTTCTGTAAAGCGGCACCGGATGCGTCATGTAATTGCTGCTTTGTTTTTTCATTTAGTGTGGCTTGCGATTGATAGCTGATGAAGAATGCGGCAATGGCCATTATACAGACTACCATTCCCATAATGCCCGCAAACAGCCTGGTGAAGATTGAACGATAATGAAACGACGAGTGACCCCATATCTTTTTTATGCCCGCCATCGATTGTTCTCCCCTTATTTGTCAAAACGTTCAGCTTCATTGTAGGGTTAGTCCAGGGGAGCGTATATGCTTTACGAGCAAGATTTACCATAACTTAATGTAAGATGACCTATGTAAAAAGTCCTAAGACAAAATCTTTATCGAAACTTAATAAACTTCATACGGAAACCTAACATTGGTGCGCTATAGTGGGGAAGTAAAAGGACGTAACAACCACGAAGGAGCGAAGACCGTATGAGCGTTATTTCGGTGAGAGAGTTGAATCTCTTCTACGGTAATAAGCAAGCCCTCTATAATATAAATCTGGATGTAGAGTCTGACTCCATTACAGCCTTAATCGGTCCGTCAGGCTGCGGTAAGTCTACATTTTTGCGGACGTTGAATCGAATGAACGATTCTGTCCCGAACACCAAAATTACGGGAACGGTAAAAGTGTTCGATGAGGATATTTATGGTAATCGGGTAGAAGTTGAGCGACTTCGCAAAAATATCGGCATGGTGTTTCAGCATCCGAATCCATTTCCGAAGAGTATCTACGACAACATCACGTACGGGCCGAGACTTCATGGCATGAACGATCGCAACAAGCTGGACGAGTTGGTAGAGACAAGCCTCAAGGCAGCAGCCCTTTGGGATGAAGTGAAGGATGTATTGAAAAAGCCAGCAACAGGTCTTTCCGGTGGACAGCAGCAACGCCTCTGCATCGCTCGGGCACTCGCTGTTCAGCCACAGATCATTTTGATGGATGAGCCAACCTCTGCCCTGGACCCGATTTCGACAGCCAAAATCGAAGAGCTGTTGGAAGAGCTAAAGAACCGTTATACGATTGTAATCGTGACGCACAACATGCAGCAGGCAGCACGTATTTCCGATAAGACTGCGTTTTTCTTGAATGGAGAGCTAGTCGAGTTTGACAGTACCCCGGCGATTTTCCAAAATCCTCGTGACAAAAGAACAGAGGATTACATTACTGGACGTTTCGGATAATTTCAATTTGTAGTATGGTAGGAGAGCGGACTTTCGAGGTCCGTTCTTTTTGGTTTTTGGAAAGGAGATACATGCAGTGGTTTGGATTTCATTCTTTCTTTTTCTGATCACGTTGACATTGGTCATCTGGCAACCGCGGGGGCTGTCGATTGGCTATCCGGCAGTCGGCGGAGCACTATTGGCCTTGGCGATCGGGGTAGTCACAATCAGTGATGTCGCAGAGGTAACCTCCATTGTTTGGAATGCGACACTAGCGTTAATCGGGATTATTATCATCTCGCTCGTATTGGACGAAATCGGTTTTTTTGAATGGGCTGCGCTCCATATGGCTCGATTTGCCAAAGGAAATGGGCGGCTTATGTTCGTTTATGTGATCCTGCTTGGTTCACTCGTATCCGCCTTGTTTACGAATGATGGGGCTGCCTTGATCTTGACACCGATTGTGTTGGCACAGGTGCGGGCACTGAAGCTGGATGGGAAAACGGTTTTGGCATTTGTCATGGCGAGCGGGTTCATTGCAGATACGAGTTCTTTACCCTTTGTGATTAGCAATCTGGTGAATATTGTTTCCGCTGACTATTTTGATATTGGCTTTGCTGCGTATGCGGCGAAAATGATCATTCCGACTTTGTTTTCGATTGGTGGAAGTCTGCTGGTTTTGTACCTATATTTTCGCAAAAGCATCCCGGCGCAGGTTGACCTTTCCCATCTGAAAAATCCGAAGGAAGCGATTCGCGACCACAGAATGTTTCGCCTGGCGTGGCCGATTCTTGCGGTCTTGTTGATTGGCTTTTTCATTAGCGAGTCCATCCATACGCCCGTTTCTATCATCATTGCGGGGGCAGCTATCATTTTTTGCCTGGCTGCAAGAAAAAGTGAAGCAATCGCCATGCGGCGGATTATGAAAGAAGCACCGTGGGTAGTCGTTGTTTTTTCGATTGGCATGTATGTCGTGGTGTGGGGGCTGCACAACGCGAGATTGACTGACTTGGTCAAGGACACCTTGGATTGGTTCATGGCGCATGGTTTATTGGCAACGACCTTGGGGACGGGCTTTCTCGCTGCTGTTCTCTCCTCTGTTATGAACAACCTTCCGACAGTCATGTTCAATGCGCTGGCGATTGCAGAGACACAGGCAGACGGAGTGTTGCGGGAAGCCATGATTTACGCAAATGTGATCGGGAGCGATTTGGGGCCGAAAATGACCCCGATTGGATCACTGGCGACTTTGCTCTGGTTGCATGTCTTGGGACGCAAAGATGTGACGATTACGTGGGGACAGTACTTTCGGACGGGGGTTATTTTGACCGTACCGACATTGACGGTAACTTTGCTTGGATTGTATCTGACATTGGTTTATTTTTCATAGGGAATGAAAAGCCTGCTGGTTCATAGTCAGCAGGCCTTTTTCTATTCATCACGCTGCTCGCAGTGAAACGGGCAGAATAGGACCTGACAAGGACGGAAAAAATAGGCGCAACGTACGTAAAAAGGAGGATGTTTCCATGTGGCATGGCTGGCCGATCGAACGCGTACTGATTCTTTTTGCTGGATTGGCGTTTGCCCTGATTGCGGTTCAGGTCACACTTTTTCACGCCAGACAAAACTTCCGACATTGGGCAATGTGGATTCCCGTTCTTGAGCTACCTGTATTTGCGGTTACTGCTATTGTTTTATCGTTTGTGAATGCGGGGTGGCTGCGTTGGGTGTTTGCCTTGATGATGGTGGTCGGCATGGCTGGTGGCGTGTACGGAGCCTATTTGCATACGGTCGGGGTTGGACAGCGTGTGGGAGGTTATTCGCAAAGTCAAAATTTTCTCGTCGGTCCTCCTGTGATTCTTCCTTTACTGATCACGGCAATTGCAGCATTGGGGCTTCTCGCGCTGTTTTGGTAAAAAACGTTATCGAAGGGGTGAGAGGACATGGTGAAGCCTAGACGTTACCCATCCTATGATGTTTGGGACCAACATACAGAGTGGGATGCTCACACCAGGAAAGTGGTAGGGGCCAGACGAATGCCCGCGATTGCCAATCAATTTTTTACGAAGCCTGAATCCTTGCTTTTACAGACAGTCGTAGGCGTATTGGTCAATGATCACCGTTTGGAGGTGCTGACCTTTGTGGTGGAGCATCTGGATGATACGACGGCTAGTAATATCGGCGAGTCGCAACGAAAGGTCGGAGTTCCACCAAAAAAAGAGCTCTACCGCTTAGGCTTGAAAGGGATTGATGCGGAGAGTCATGCCGCTTATGGAACCGACTTTGTTGCGTTGAAGCTAGACCAGCAGGAAGCCGTTCTTCAGCATGTTGCGAATGGGGGCATCCAAAACCAGGAGGCGTGGAAAGACTTTGCTCCCGCAGATTTTTTCAAGCGGTTGCTGCATGACACAGTTAGTGCGTACTATTCTCATCCGTTGGTTTGGTCAGATATCGGCTATGGCGGACCAGCTTATCCGCGCGGCTATGTACGGGTGGAAAAAGGATTGACGGACCCATGGGAGGCGAAAGCAAATGACGAGTCATGACCATCATACGATTACTCATCGCCCCACTCCTGTGGATCAAAGAAAATATGCCGATGACGCAGATGTATGCATCGTAGGTGCTGGAGCGGCAGGGGGCGTACTGGCTTATGAGCTGGCAAAGGCCGGGTTGCGTGTAGTCGTACTGGAAGCAGGGCCGTTTTGGGACCCGCAACACGATTTTGCCAGTGATGAGCTGTCGATGCGGAGATTGGCCTGGCAGGAAACAAGGCTGGTAGCAGGCAATGACCCATTGCGTTTGGGACATAACAACTCAGGACGGGGAATTGGGGGAGGCACCGTGCATTTTACAGGGGTGTTCCTGCGTTTCCACGAAAGTGATTTTAAGACAAAGACCGTAGACGGCGTAGGGGAAGACTGGCCGATTACATATCAGGATCTTGCCCCGTATTACGACAAGATAGAACGGGAGATTGCGGTCTCAGGTCCGAATCATTTTCCGTGGGGCTCCTTTCAAGGTCCGTATCCGTACCCTGTTCGGGAGCCGATCAGTGCCAATGCCCAGCTGTTCCGGGAAGGGTGCGAGAAGCTGGGCATCGAGAGTGTGGTCGCCCCTTTGGCGATTTTATCGGCTCCTTTTGATGGACGTCCACCCTGTATCAATCGTGGCTTTTGCAATCAAGGGTGCATGCCGAATGCTAAGTACAGCGGGTTGATTCATCATATCCCCAAAGCGATAGCGGAGGGGGCAGAGGTACTGTCCGACTGCATGGTGACGGAAATTTTGATGGCTGGCGACCGGGTCAGCGGTGTGGTGTTCAATCATAATGGTTTGACGCACAGGCAAATGGCTCGTGTGGTCATTTTGGCCGGTTTCGTGGTGGAGACTCCCCGATTGCTGCTCAGTTCGGCGAATGCTCAGTTTCCGCAAGGGCTGGCGAATTCAAGTGGATGGGTAGGAAAAGCGATTATGCCTCACTCCAGTCATGATGTATACGGACGACTCCCGGAGGAAGTGCGATTGTATAAGGGAACACCTGTCCTTGCCTTGACCCAGCATTTTTATGAGACGGACCGGGAACGAGGATTTGCCCGCGGATATACATTGAGTGCACACGGGGTACGTCCGGTCGGGATGGCGGCTGCCATTGCTGCCGAGAGGGAAGATGGCTCGTATTTATGGGGAAAACAGCTTCGAGAGACCATGCTGGATTACAATATGTATGCGCGGATCACCTTGGTAGGGGAAGTGCTGCCTCATCCTGATAACAGAGTGACGCTCTCAGGGGAAAAAGATGAATACGGAATGCCGATCCCTACGGTGACGTTCAGTTATCAGGAAAACGACAAACAGCTTTACAAGCATGCCATTGGGCAAATGAACCGGATTATTGAAGCGATAGGGGGACATCCGGAGCATGTAGTGTCTGATACTGCTCATCTCATGGGGGGATGCCGGATGGGGAATGACAGGGAAACCTCTGTTGTGAATGAATATGGGCAGTCACATGACATACCCAATCTTTTCATAGCGGGTGCTTCTACGTTCGTTACCTCGAGTGGCAGCAACCCGACAAATACAGTCATGGCGCTGGCTGCACGCACGGCAGACAAGATCATTGAGGCGATGAAAAAGCAAGATGTATAAGCAGGGTTCACATAACTTTTGCGTTCCTATCTTCCCCATCATATAAGCCATATAGTATACTGATAAACAGATATGTAAGGCAAAGGTGGGTTCCTTATGGAAATGGATTTGATGCAGGTACTGTTTTTGTCAGAGACTTATAAGCTACTTGGTGACAAGACGCGCTTGACGATCATGGCTCTCCTGCAAGTACAGTCCTTATGTGTCCGTGATCTCGTGGAAATTTTGCAAACTTCCCAGCCTTCTGTTTCCCAGCACTTGGCTAAGCTAAAAACTCATGGTTTGGTCAAAGAGCGCCGGAAGGGACCATGGGTTTATTACTCCGTTAATACGGAATGCAGTCCTGAAGTGAAGCAAATTTTGTCTAACTTGCCGGACATGTCGCCAATCGTCAAACAAAAATCAGTTGCAAGTGAACCTTCATTTGGCTGATCAGTCGTAAAAAGCGTTGGATCAATTGAGATCCAACGCTTTTTTTAGTTCTTCCTTGTCAAATCCATGGATGACAATTTGCTCGCCGTTGTCCTTTTCAATGTAGGTTACAGGTGTCATGCTGGCGCCTAATTGAATGGCTTCCTGGAAAAAAGCCTCGTTTTGACGGATGTCTCTGTCTTCGAAAGCAATGTTGTTAGAAGTCAGCCACATTTTTTCTTCCTGACAAGGACCGCAAGTAACTTGGGTATAGATGATGACCTTGTGAGCCATACAGAATCACTCCTTTGACGTTGTTTTCTGCTGAAGTCTTGCCCTTCCACTATGCCTGATCAGTTGTGACAAAGCAAGTCAATCAAGTGCCATTTGGGAAAATAAGGATGGATATACCAATAGGGAGCGGTACAAATTATATTCAGTGACGTTGAGGAGGTGAATCTAACGATGCCTAAACAAAACAGACAAGCGGGAATGAACGCGAACCAAGCGGGCCAAGCGGCTAACACTGCGACTGAATTTGCAAGTGAAACAAACGCAGCTGAGGTTCGTCGTCAAAATCAGCAATCCGCTCAACAAGCTGCTACACAAAACACTGCGACTGAATTCGCAAGTGAAACAAACGTAGCAGAAGTTCGCCGTCAAAACCAACAATCTGCTGCCCAACAAGCTAACCGAGCTACTGAGTAGTAGGCAGTTGAAAAACAGCCCTCGCGAATTGCGGGGGCGTTCTTATTTATATGCTGCTATCCAAATTTCTTGCTTCTACAACTTGCAAAAGGATAGAAGAGGGTGATACTGTGATCCGTAAAACAGCCCACTAGGAGGCAATTTCTCATGATCATTGGAACAGGCATAGACATTGTGGAAATAGAGCGCATGGCTACTTTAATAAAAAGACAAGAGAGTGCGATCAAACGCTTTTTGACCACAGATGAAAAGCAGCTCCTGCATGGAAAATCAGAGACGAGACAGGCGGAAATGGTTGCGGGCAGATTTGCTGCCAAGGAAGCGGGAGCAAAGGCTCTTGGCACAGGCATTGGTGCCGTGCTCAGCTTTTTGGATATGGAAATCCTCCCGAATCATTCGGGCAAGCCGGTCATGACCATAAAGAACGAGGTGTACAGCAAACTTGATCTCGACCCCGCCCGCGTTCATATTCATGTGAGTATTTCGCATAGCCAGACGCATGCGATTGCGCAAGTAATTATAGAAGAACGATAGCTGTTTGTAAAAACCGATAAACTTGTCTGCATATTGGGACGAGGATGGACATACATTTATATCGCGTAGATCAGGAGGGACTACCTGCTCTTACACAGGAAGGCTAAGTCTGTAGCCGACAAGCGATATATCGCCAACTTCGTATCCATTCGCAACCATTGACACGATGTGCGCTGCATGGGCGAGAGACTGACAGATTTCCCAGGAAATAGACAGGGATGCCCTTCTTTGTCGAAAATATTGACAAGGAGGAGTTCATTGAATGAAACGGGTAGCTTTACCACTGGTGTTATTGTTGGTTTTCACCCTGTTCCTCGGCGGTTGTTTCGGTCAGAAAACACCAGAAGATGTGGTGAGCGACCTGAACGGTACGCTGGGAAAAATGACTGGGTACAAGTCTCAGGCTGTTTTGACCATGCAGACAGGCTCTACCCCCATGGAGTACGATGTTCAGGTCTGGTATGAAAAGCCAACCAACTATCGGGTAGCTCTCACCTCGAAGCAGCGTGGCATTACACAAATCATCTTGCGAAACAATGAAGGAGTCTTTGTACTGACCCCGCATCTGAACAAGAGCTTCCGCTTCCAAAGTGGCTGGCCTGAGAACAACGGACCGTTATATCTATACGAAACGCTGGCCAAGAGCATTATCGATGACACTGAGCGACAAATGAAGATGGAAGAAAAACAGTATGTATTTGAAGTGAAAGCGAACTACAGCGGCAATCGTTCTTTGACCAAGCAAAAAATTTGGCTGACAGAAGATTTCAAACCGACGCACGCCGAAATTATGGATGCTAGCATGAATCCGCTCGTACGGATTGATTTCACTGATTTTTCGTTCAACCCTATGTTTGACAAAGACGCCTTTGACAAAGAGCGCAACATGACAACAAGCTCATTGACAACGATCCCAACAATGGCGCAAACAAATGGACAGGTCATGAAACAACCGAACAGCCAATTCGGTGTCATCGTCCCTACGTATATGCCGGAAGGGGTTACGCAAGGCGATATCGAGCCAGTTACCCGTGATGGGGAGAGAAAAGTTATCTTGACCTACAAAGGGGCCTACAACTACAAGGTCATCGAAGGACGCCCGACAGCAGCATCTGTGTCGTATGAGCAAGGTATGCCTGTGAACCTCGGCTTTACGGTTGGTGTGCTTGCGCAGACAGGTGAAAATCAGCGACTTCTGACGTGGGAGCTCGACGGCATCGAATATACAATCGCGGGGGATCTTCCAGAGGAAGAAATGGTAAATGTCGCACAGTCGACATATGGTCTCAGCGCGAAATAAATGTGTGGGAGAGGGGACGGTAAATGCCGTCCTCTTTTGCTGTCTCCTGGGAAAGTGGCTGCGGTGGAGGGGAAGAAGCGCATTTCCAGTCTACGCCCCACTGTAGGTTGGACTTAAATGACGGGAGCGCTTCAAAAGTGGTCATGTCGATGATGTATTCGCAGAGGTTGAAGCTGAAAACCCCTGTCATTTATTGCGGAACTAGGTCGGGCTCCAGAGGCGCTTGAACTGGAAATGCACTTCTTCCCAAGCGGCTTTGTTCTACTATTTGAGAAGAACAGCCCCGTTGAATGATCTTCCTAAGTATGAAAAGAAGCGATGAATCAAAAAAGCTGGCGAAAAGAAAAAGCACAGGGCTCGCAGACCTTGACAACGCCTACCCAGTCGGAACTGCAAAAAGGGGACCACGCTTGTCGAACACTTCTTCTTTGAGAAACTTCCGCCCGTAGGGTGGCTTTGGCTCGACGGTCCCCTTTTTGGAGTGGAGACGGCCAGTGAATCCCCCCTGCTGGCGTGTCAGAGTCGAAGAGAACTGTGCTTTTTCTTTTCCTCCACTATGTTGACTCATCTCACAACTACTCCTCGATTTTCCCTCAAGTTTTCCTTTTTTCTCAAACGGGAATCTAAAAATACCCATGTACACTTGGTCTTGTACCAAAGAGAAAGCACACTACACGAGCAAAGACGAAAGGGTTGAGTGTATATGTTTAGCAAAGCGAAAATGGGAATGCTGATGGGAACGATGGCAGTGGTTCTGAGTCTGGGTAGCATAGGCGGAGCAATGGCAGCCGATTCAGCACAAACAACTTCATTGAATAAATCGGCAGAAGTAAAATTCAAAACGGGCAAGATGGGCCACCACGGTGGAGTGGGCTTCAAAGAAAATACAGAGCTGCTCTCGCTGTTGAAGCTGGATGCTGACAAGTTGAAAGAAGAGCTTGCGGCAGGGAAAACACTCGCAGCCATTGCACAAGCCCAAGGAGTCGACACCGCAGATGTCGTGGCACTTCTGGTTGAACAGCAAGAGTCTAAACTGAAGGAAGCAGTAGCAGCAGGCAAGCTGACGCAGGAGCAGGCAGATAAGCTGTCTGAAAATCTAAGCGATCGCGTAAAAGAACAGGTAGAAAACACGAAACCGCATAAAGGCTTCGGCAAAGGAGGCTTCATCGGTGGCTTTGAGAAAAACGAAGAACTGCTGTCCCTCTTGAAGCTGGATGCCGATAAACTCCAAGAAGAACTGAAAGCGGAGAAATCGCTGGCTGCCATTGCAGAGGCCCAAGGCGTATCTGTGGATGATCTGGTAGCGCTGTTGGTAAAACAACAGGAAGCCAAGCTGAAAGAGGCGGTAACCGCCGGGAAGCTGACACAGGAACAGGCCGACAAAATGAATGAGAATGCCAGTGAGCGGGTAAAAGAAATGGTGCAAAACACGCATTACGGACGTGGACCGGGTAAAGGAATGGGCATCGAGAAAAATGAAGAACTGCTGTCCCTCCTCAAGCTGGATGCAGACAAGCTGAAGGAAGAGCAAAAAGCAGGAAAAACGTTGGCGACCATCGCCAAGGAGCAAGGCGTAGAAGTGGATGACGTTGTCGAGCTCTTGGTAGGTCAGCACGAAGCCAAGCTGAAAGAAGCAGTAGAGGCAGGCAAGCTCACACAGGAGCAAGCAGACAAACGCAGCGAGGAATTGACAGCGATGGTACAAAAGATGGTGGATGGCAGCTTTGAAAAAGTCGTTTTCCCAAGACATGAAAAAGAGGAAAAAGACCAGGAGGAAACCATGTAGAAAAGTCAGCAGGTGGGAGTTAATCCCATCTGCTTTTCTATTTTCTCGGGATTGGTCGATGAGGGCTGATTTGTACATAAAAACCAACGTGCGAATGAGGTGAGGGGACAATCCGCGAATTGACACACAGCGGGAAAACACGATACATTCAGAGTAACTTATTGAATGAGGTGGCATGCTTTACATGAAGAAACCGTCTAACGAAGTTTTGTACGAGGAAGCATCGACCTACAAAGACATGCTCCTGCGAAAAAGCTGGAAAATGCGTATTAACGAGACTGTCATGTTTGTGCTGGGGATGATGATTCTCTCTCAATTTTTCCCGACCAATGACACGAGATTCAAGGTGCTTGTTTTTGCCATTGCCATTGCTGTAGTTGGATTGTCTCCGTTTCTGTACAAATCGGTTTTGCGTCCGGTGTACAAGCTGACCAAGACCCACCTGATTATATCCATGTCAGGGCAGGAAAAGAGCTACCCGCTGTCTGAAGTCGAGCAGATTTATGAGGGCCGTCATTTTTATCGTGTAGGCGGCAAAAAGGAATCACTGATGGTTTCCAGGCAATTTCTCAGCCATTTAAATGAGCGCTTGTTTTACTATAAAAAAGGGAACAAGAGGAGATAGGAATGAAATCGTTTTGTCGTGACACTTGGGTAGAGGTTGATTTGGATGCCATCCGGGCGAACCTCGAGGCATTCAGACGCCATTTGCCAGAAAAAACGGGTATTATGGCTGTTGTGAAGGCAGACGGGTATGGTCATGGCGCTGTCCATGTCGGAAAAGAAGCGTTGGCGAGCGGTGCAGATTCACTTGCAGTTGCATTGCTCGATGAAGCGCTTATTTTGCGGAGGGCAGGGATCACAGCGCCGATTTTGGTGCTGGGATACACACCTGTCGAATCTATCGTCACCGCAAGCGAGCTGGAAGTGGAGTTAACCGCTTACAGCGTCGAATGGATCACGGAAGCGAATGAGATTCTTCGGGAAAACGATCACAAGCCTATCGGGATTCATGTAAAGATTGATACGGGCATGGGACGTTTGGGGGTTCGGACAACGGAAGATCTGTTTGCGGTTGTAGGCGCCCTTGAAGAATGCTCTAAGCTTAAGTGGACAGGCATTTTTACGCATTTTGCTTGCGCGGATGAACCAGATACAACCCATGTGCGACGACAACACGACTTGTTTCAATCCTTTTTGCAAGCACTGCGTGAAGCAAATAAAACATTGCCAACCGTTCATTGCTGCAATACGGCTGCGGCTATTGCATTTCCCGATTGGGGGTATGATACGATTCGTTTAGGCATAGGTTTATACGGATTGTATCCTTCTTTGTATATAAAAGAACGTGCGGATGTCATTCTTGTGCCCGCCCTGGCGCTCAAGACCAAAATTGCCCACGTAAAGAAGGCAGATGAGCCATTTACGGTCAGCTATGGTGCTACGTATACAGCACAGCCTGACGAGTGGATCGCAACGCTGCCGATCGGATACGCAGATGGCTATTCTCGCCTTTTGTCCAATCGGGGTGAGGTGTTGTACAATGGATCTCGCTACCCGATTGCAGGCAGAGTTTGCATGGACCAAATCATGGTCAGCCTGAAATCGACAGAAGCAGCGGTCAATGATGAGGTCGTCTTGTATGGCAAGCAAGGAGACGAGGAAATCTCCTTGGATGAAATTGCCGATTTGCTGGGAACAATCAATTACGAGGTTCCTTGTATGCTGAATTACCGAATTCCGCGCCTCTATTTGCGCGATCAGAAGGTAACAGACGTATTTCACCCATTGACAATGAAACACTCGTCCCGTGAAAATGTAAATAACTAGCAAGGGAAATCAGCAGGAATTTTCCCGTGGAACACGAATACTAGTTAAGCGAAAAAGCTGGCTTTTTTGGGTAAACGAAGTCTTCACCTGCACCTTTGGATTGTTTACACTCACGTTTTCTCACCGAAAAAGCGCACAGTAGGTATATTTTTGCAATGGATTCGACATAATGGTATTGTTCATATTGGCTGTTCTTTCTAGAACCAGCATAGCGGATGGAAGTTACGGTCATGGTTGGAGGTGGATTTGTCTTGTCGAAGTCAAACACGAAACGCATCATGATCAGCTTGCCACAACACTTGCTTCAGGAAGTGGATGGCGTTATTCAAAAGGAAAAATCCAATCGCAGCGAGTTTATTCGTCAAGCGATGCATTTGTATTTGAAAGAGCGAAAAAAACGTACAATCCGTGAGACCATGCAAAAAGGGTACATGGAGATGGCGAAGATCAATCTGAATATGGCATCGGAGGCTTTTGGCGCTGAAGAAGAGGCTGACCATACTCTTGTCCGCTTAGTTAGCGGGGTGTGACTGGTGATTGTCAAACGTGGCGATGTGTTTTTCGCGGACCTGTCCCCGGTCGTTGGCTCTGAGCAAGGAGGCGTACGGCCTGTTTTAGTCATTCAAAACGACATTGGAAATCGATTTAGTCCGACGGTCATCGTCGCAGCCATTACGGCGCAGATTCAAAAGGCGAAGCTGCCTACGCATGTGGAAATTGACGCAAAAACTTATGGATTTGATCGTGACTCCGTTATTCTATTGGAACAAATACGAACCATTGACAAACAACGTCTCACTGATAAAATTACGCATCTCGATGACGAGATGATGGATCGGGTTAATGAATCCTTGCAAATCAGTTTAGGACTCATTGATTTTTAACGTGTGAGAAAAGATCAGACTATTTGATAGGAAAAGCCACTTGAGTGAAGCAAGTGGTTTTTTGCTGTCAAATTTGCAGGGATTTCATAGGTGCACATCGAACTGTTCGAAAAGAGAATATAAGACAAAATGTGACACAATATGCTTTATTTTTCGAGGTAGAGAAAAAACTCATTTCTACCTACCAAGCGAGGCGGAAGGGGTTTTTTTGGTTGTGGCAGACTATTCTCCTGAGACAATCAATATAGAAAAAGAATCAGACATCGTAGCGGCGCGACAAGTGGGGCGAAATATGTCGAAGCTGTTTGGCTTTGGCACGATCACGCAGTCCCGCATCGCCACGTCAATCTCTGAATTGGCTCGTAACATTTATTTGTATGCGGGTAGGGGGACGATCACCATTTCGCCGATTGAGCGCGAAGGAGTGATTGGCTTGCAGATAACAGCGAATGACAGCGGTCCAGGGATTCCTGATATTCGCCAGGCATTAGATGATGGCTATTCGACTTCGGGTGCCCTCGGGGCCGGATTGCCGGGTGTCAGGCGCATGATGGATGAATTTGAGATCCACAGTACCCTGGGAGAAGGGACGCGTGTCGTTGTTGTGAAGTGGAGCGATCAAGCAAAGGAGGAATGAGATAGATGGTAACCCGGAGCTTCCAAGAAGAGTATGTAAAAATTCTTCGGGATTACCTGAGTGCTCAAGGGGAGGACCAGCTTTACGGAGCCCAGCAGTTGGGCAAATGGATGCTTTCTCAAGATATTTCGCCAGAAGAAATAACTGATTTGCATGCGCGAGCGCTTGAGCAGCTCGGGGAAGTGCCAGAGTTTGTGCGCTCCTCCTTCTCCATTTTGACAGAGGTCATGATTGAATATGGAAACGAGCACCGATCCGTAAACAGCTGGCGCAACAGGCATCAGCAGATGGAATCAGAAATAGCCGTGGCGAAGGCGATGCAGCAATCCCTTTTGCCAAGTGAGGTTCCCGTCTATCCAGAGCTGGAGATTGGCGTAGTGAGTATTGCCGCGAAACAAATCTCGGGCGACTACTACGACTTCATTGAACAAACCAAAGGTCGTTTCGGCGTCGCCATAGCAGACATTACCGGAAAAGGAATGCCTGCTGCGATGTGTATGTCGATGGTGAAATATGCGATAGACAGCCTTGGACAAATGGAGCTGGGTCCCGATGAAATGCTGCACCATTTAAACCGGATCGTGGGAAGAAATATTGATCCGAGCATGTTTGTGACGATGCTGTTTGGCAGTTACGACTCGAAGGAACACTGTTTCCGTTATGCGATGGCAGGACACGAGCCAGGATTTTTGTACAGGTCGGCCGAAGGAAAGTTTTACGATCTCGAAGGGCGAGGGAATGCACTCGGTTTATGCCCAAACAGTGAATACGCTGTTCAGGAGATTCATTTGGAAAAAAATGATGTTCTGATTCTTCTGACGGATGGTGTAACAGAATGCAAAAATAACCGATATTATTTGCAAAGGGAAGAGCTTGTACACCATTTGCAAAAAGAGGTAGGCGAATCTGCCCAAAAGATGGCAAACGGCCTGTACAATAGACTGCTTCTGCTCTCCCAGTTTGACCTGCTGGATGATTACACCATGATTGTACTTCGAAGAACCTAAGCAACGTACGGGGGGTAGACGCAGATGGACCTGCTAATTAAGACAACGAGCCTTGAAACTGAGCACCGAGTGGTCCTTGGTGGAGATATTGATGCTTTTACAGCACCGAAAGTAAAGGAAACACTCCTATCACTCGTCACCAAGCCGGATATCAATCGCATTACGGTTGATTTGGAAGCAGTAGAATACATGGACAGTACCGGAATTGGAATTTTCATCGGGATTATGAAAGAGTGCATCCAACGAAATCGTACATTTGAGGTGCACAAATTGTCTCCGCGCGTGGAAAGGCTATTTCGCATTACTGGCTTATACGATCATATTGCCATCCGCAAAGGAGAGAGCGAGTAATGGGTCCAAATCGACCTCAGGCAGACGTGATTCAATTGACTTTGCCAAGCATGGCGGAGTATTTGGGAGTAGCGCGTCTGACTGTATCCGGTGTAGCCAACCGTATGGGATTTTCTTATGAAGAGATTGAGGATATCAAGCTTGCCGTCGGAGAAGCATGCACGAATGTAGTAAGACATGCATACAAGGAAACAGAGAATCCTGGCTCCATTCATATCCAATGCCACGTTTTTGAAGATCGATTGGTGATCGAGGTAAGCGATCAGGGCGTTGGATTTTCAAATGAGCTCATTGCTGAGCAACTGACGCCGATTTATGCAGGGAAAAACCTTGAGGATTTGGATGAGGGCGGGCTCGGGCTCTATCTCATTCACACGCTTATGGATGAGGTGGAGACTCGCTCTGAATCAGGAGTAGTAGTCTCCATGACCAAGTATGTTCGGCAGGATGGGGTGGCTGGCAATGACTGGACAATCTCGGAAGCAGAAATATAGTCCAGAGGAGTTGAAGGAGCTCATTCACCTGTATGGTGAAACAAAAGATCCTGCGATACAGGAACAACTGGTGAGGGCCTATACTCCTCTTGTGGAATCGTTAGCGAAGAAGTTTGTTCGCGGACAAGTCATGTATGAAGACCTCGTGCAAGTCGGATTAATCGGCCTGCTTGCTTCCTTTCGTCGGTTCGACCCTAGTTTTGAGCGGACATTTGAGAGCTTTGCGATCCCGACTATCGTAGGGGAGATTAAGCGCTATATTCGGGACAAGACATGGAGTGTCTATGTTCCGCGCAGAGTAAAGGAGCTGAGCCCGAAGATCAAAAGGGTGGTCGACGAGCTCACGATCAAGCTGCAGCGTTCTCCCCAGATTGCGGATATTGCCAACAGCCTAGGCGTTACAGAGGAAGCGATTCTGGAAACCTTGGAAATGGGGCGCAGCTATCATTCTCTCTCCATGGACAGCGAGCTGGAAGCGGATCTGGACGGCAACACCATTTCTTTACTCGACCTAGTGGGGACGACGGAAGAAGGGTACGGAGCAGTCGAGCAGAATCTGATGCTGGAGCGGGCCCTGCAAATTTTGGATCACCGTGAAAAAGAAATCATTCAATTAACTTTTTATCAAAATTTGAGTCAGAAGCAAGCTGGGGACATCATGGGAATGTCGCAGATGCATATTTCCCGCCTTCAGCGCAGGGCGTTGGGCAAGCTGAGAGAAGCATTGAAAGTGGAACAACTGGAAACCGCGACGTAGAGGGGCCAAGTGGCTCCTCTTTTTTCTTCCCTTTTTCCAGTCCTTGTTAGCAAATGTGGTACAATAAACGACGAAGAATGAGCGCAGGAGGACAGGTATGGAGCTTACGTTGATGATCCAGACAATCGCCCAAGATACGGGTGTCAAACCTCACCAGGTGGAGCGCACGGTTGCCCTCCTGGATGAAGGAAACACGGTTCCTTTTATTGCCCGCTACCGCAAAGAAATGACGGGGCAGCTAGATGAAACACAAATTCGAGCGATTGAGGAACGCGTTCGCTATTTACGCAACCTGTCAGTGCGGAAGGAAGAGGTCGTTCGGCTCATCGATGAGCAAGGCAAACTGACGGACGAGCTGCGCACAGCTATTGAGCGTGCGACAAAGCTGCAAGAGGTAGAGGACCTGTACCGCCCTTACCGCCAAAAACGCCGCACGCGTGCAACCATGGCCAAGGAGAAGGGGCTAGAGCCGCTTGCCAACTACCTCATGAGCTTACCGAAAACCGGGAATCCGGAAGAAGAAGCAAAACCATACATCAACCCGGAAAAAGGCGTAGAGACGACTGAGCAAGCTCTGCAAGGAGCAATGGACATCGTGGCGGAACTTCTGTCTGATGACCCAGAAATTCGCCAGTGGGTTCGCCAACGCTCCGTGCAAAAAGGATTGCTTCTGACAGAGCAGAAAGCCGAAGAAGCAGACGAGAAAAATGTATACCAAATGTATTACGCATATAGTGAGCCTCTGAAAAAGGTCGTTCCCCATCGGGTACTGGCCATCAATCGGGGAGAAAATGAAGGCATCTTGAAGGTTTCCATTGAAGCGCCTGTCGCAGAGATTCTGGCTTGGATGCAAAAACGAACCATTCCTCGTGATACCGTTGCCCGCGATCTGCTGACTTTGACAGTCGAGGACGCGTACAAGCGTCTGATTGCACCTTCTATTGAACGAGAGGTGCGCGCCGAGCTGACAGAGGCAGCAGAGGAACGTGCTATTCACATCTTTGCAGAAAACCTGCGCAATTTGCTGCTTCAACCTCCTGTAAAAGGCAAAGTCGTACTTGGGGTCGATCCTGCGTTTCGGACAGGCTGTAAGCTCGCCGTTGTAGACGAAACCGGGAAACTGCTGGAGGTTGCTGTCGTTTATCCGACTCCTCCGGCCAATAAAGTGGCAGAAGCTACAGTGAAAGTGAAGCAGTTGATCGAAACCTATGGGGTTACGGTTGTGGCGATTGGGAACGGTACTGCTTCGCGCGAGACAGAACAGTTCATTGCTACGCTACTGAAAGAGCTGAAGCGAGAGGTGATGTACATCATCGTCAACGAGGCAGGTGCATCTGTGTATTCCGCATCCACACTGGCCAAGGAAGAATTCCCGGATCTGGATGTAGCAGAGCGAAGTGCGGCCTCGATCGCGCGTCGCTTGCAGGACCCGCTCGCGGAGTTGGTCAAAATCGATCCGAAGTCCGTCGGGGTTGGTCAGTACCAGCACGATGTTTCCCAATCGAGGCTGGCAGACAGTCTGCAGTTTGTGGTGGAGTCTGCCGTGAACCATGTCGGGGTAGATGTGAATACTGCTTCTCCTTCTCTATTGCAGTATGTATCAGGAATCAGCCGTCAAGTGGCGGGGAATATTGTAAAAAAACGGGACGAGATCGGGAAGTTCACGGAGCGCTCCCAGTTGAAGGCGGTTCCGCGCTTGGGTGCTAAAACGTATGAGCAGTGTATCGGGTTTCTCCGTGTGATGGACGGTGCGAATCCACTGGACAAAACGCCGATTCACCCGGAATCGTACGAGGCGACCCACCAGCTATTGTCGATGCTGGGCATTAGTGCTCAGGAGATCGGCAGTGAGAACTGCAAGGAACGCGTGCAGTCTCTGGATGTAAAAGAGACCGCTGCGAAGCTCGGGATTGGCGAGCCTACGCTGCAAGACATTGTGGACAGCCTCTTGCGTCCTGGTCGCGACCCGCGTGACGAGCTGCCAAAACCACTCTTGCGAAGTGATGTCCTCCAGCTGTCTGATCTGAGTGTGGGTATGAAGCTGCAAGGTACTGTACGTAACGTGGTCGACTTCGGAGCGTTTGTGGATATCGGTCTGAAAAACGACGGACTCGTGCACATTTCCCGTTTGAAAAAGGGCTTTGTGAAACATCCACTTGAAGTAGTGACCGTTGGCGATATCGTAGATGTATGGGTAGTAGAAATTGACGAGAAGCGTCAGCGTGTAGGGATGACCATGATCGCGCCAACGGAAGGATAAGAATGAACTAAAAGGCGGCCCCCTGTCAGTCAGGGCGGCCGCCATTTTTTTCTAAATATAAGAACCAGCAGCTGTTGAGCACTCGAATTTGGCGAACGTCCTTCCCATTAAAGGCACGTTGCAACTGCCTGCGCATCCATTGTGGCATGAAAGTACCTCCTGGAGATATTCGTCTATAGGCAATGTATGCGCCGAGACGAGCAGGAGGTGCCTAGAATTTTTATTTACTCTTCTTCTTCATGCAAATACTCCAATTGGGCTTGCAGGGCACGGATCTCTGTCAATAAAGAGATGAGCGGATACTCTGTTTCTTGTAGGGCAGCGAAGCGGCGCTCCAGACCACTGACGTACTCCAAACCATCTACGAGCGAAAGCCCGCTCTCTAACCGTTCCACATCCGCACAGTCTGCCAAAACCGTAGGCAATTCTGGGCGCTCTGTGATCGTCAATTTGTCGATTTCCTTGTAAAGTCGTTTCAATAGAGCGATTAATTGGTACATATGCGTTTCTGGCAACGAGACAAACTGTAGTCCGTCACTGGACTGCAACAATAAATAGCGCATGAGCTCCTCCACCATTCTGTCTACCGTTTAGATATGACCGTTTATTTGCACATAGTGTAGCCTATCTGTCTGGCACTTTTCAACTGGAACTGCTATGGTGAAAGGAAGGAAGCGGAGGAGATGAGATGACCGATACGGAACTGCAAATGCTGGTAGAGCAGATATCCAGCGAATTTTTTGCCAAGCCCTTTCGCCATCAGGCCCGCTTTAACAGCAGATTGCGCACGACTGGCGGGAGGTATTTGCTGCGCTCGCATGACATTGAATTGAATCCGAAGCATTTGCAGGAGCATGGTGTGGAGGAATTGATTGCGATCATTAAGCATGAGCTTTGCCATTATCATTTGCACATAGAAAAGCGCGGGTATCGTCACGCTGATCAGGATTTTCAACTGCTTCTGCGTCAGGTGGGGGGAAGCCGATACTGTCAACAGGTAGGAAACGGTCGGACGACCCTGCCTTATCGCTACGAGCTGGTATGCAAGGCATGTGGCATGAGCTACAAACGCAAACGAAAGATGAACCCGAGCCGCTATTGTTGCGGACGCTGCAAAGGAAAGCTGCTGCTGCGCGAGCTAACGACGTAAAGAGTCAGAGGCGGTTGGCTTTCTTGCGCGTCTTTTGATAGCAGGGGTATAATGAACAGACGAAAAATGTTTTCCGCGAAGGAAAAGGAGCGTTTGAAGTGGCACACGACGAATTTTCCCTGATCCGGCAATGGACGAGTCGTTCTGCGGGGCAGGAAGGGAACGGTTTGACCGTCGGGATAGGGGATGATGCCGCTGTCTTCTCCCCAGCGCCAGAAATGGAAGTCGTGGCTTGTTGCGATGCGATGGTGGAGACGGTTCATTTTTTGAAGAAAACGATGAATCCTAGTGATATCGGATATAAGGCTGTTATCAGCAATGTGAGCGATGTTGCAGCAATGGGCGGGGTTGCCCGGTATGCGCTTGTCAGTATCGCGGTAAGTCCGCAATGGACGCCTGACGAATGCCAGCAAATCTATGAAGGGATTTACGAGGCTTGTCAGACATATGGAGTTCGTGTCATAGGTGGCGATACCGTTTCTGCGCCTGATGCCCTGCACTTGAGTGTTACCGTGTTGGGCGAGGTGGAAAAAGGGCGTGCCATTCGTCGTTCTCAGGCAAAGCCTGGGCAGCTTGTTTTTGTTACAGGGCATGTCGGAACTTCTGCAGCAGGACTACATCTTCTCCTGCAGGGCGAGACTGCTGAAAGGGGCGACTCTTTACCTTGGGAAACATTGATGGATGCTCATCAGCGTCCCGTTGCCCAAATAAAGGCGGGCAGACTGCTGCTGGAATCAGGGGCATGCAGCGCGCTGAATGATGTAAGTGATGGACTTGCATCAGAGCTGTGGGAGATTGCCGAGGCGAGCGGCGTATCAATCTTGGTCGATGCTGCAACGGTACCGATCAATGACGAAGTCCGGGAGTATGCACGGCTCGTAGAGAAAGATCCGCTGGAGTGGGCTTTTTATGGCGGTGAAGATTATCAATTGGTCGGAACGCTTGCGAAAAGTCACTACGAAGCCGTAAGCAAGCAATTTGCCGCTAGTGGTGTACCGTTTACTGTCATCGGTGAAGTGGTAGCAAAAACGCATGAGCCAGAATTGATGCTTCAGCGCGATGATCAACAGCTCCCGTTGCCCAAAGCGGGATTCAACCATTTTAGGAGTGGATGAAAGAGATGAGCTATACATGGAGGCTCACGGGAGCGCAGGAGACGCAGCGCTTTGCCGAGCAACTGGCAGGTCTGCTTGAGCCGGGGGACTTCCTCGCGATGGAGGGAGATCTGGGAGCGGGCAAGACGACTTTTACCCAAGGGTTGGCCAAAGGACTAGGAGTCCGACAAGTAGTGAACAGTCCGACCTTTACTATCATAAAAGAATATCAGGGGCGCTTGCCGCTTTATCATATGGATGTCTACCGGGTAGGCGATGATCCAGACTCTCTGGGACTGGACGATTACTTTTTTGGAGAAGGTGTCTGTGTTGTAGAGTGGGCCTCTTTGATCGAGGATGTCCTGCCAACAGATCGGATGACCGTCTTCCTGCGTAGAGAAGGAGAGGAACAGCGCATGATCGAGCTGGTTCCTCAAGGGAATCGTTATGTGAAATTGTGTGAGGAGTTTGATTTTGATGCGCGTACTGGCGATTGATACATCGAATCTGGTGCTAAGTGTAGCTGTGGTAGAGGAAGAGCGGGTCTTGGCCGAAATGACGACAAACCAACAAAAAAACCATTCCGTGCGTTTGATGGACTGCGTCAGTGAACTGCTCGATGCAACAGGAACAGCGCCAGAGGAACTAAGCGGTTTCGGGGTGGCAAACGGACCGGGTTCCTATACAGGCGTGAGAATCGGCGTTGCCTCTGCGAAAAGCATGGCTTGGTCACTGAATGTGCCAGTCATTGGTGTATCCAGTCTGGAGGTAATTGCCATGAATGCCACAGGCTTCTCTGGATTGATTGTGCCGCTGTTCGATGCGCGCAGAGGTCAAGTGTATACCGGCTGTTATCGTTCCCATGGCATGGAGGCGGTGCGAGCGCAGTCCGCAGAACAAATCATCCTGTTGCGAGAATGGCTGCCACTGTTGCGAGACCTGGCGCAAGGAGAGCCGATCTTGTTCTTGGGTGAAGATGTAAGGCTGCATCGGGAGACGATTGTGCAAGAGCTCGGGAATCAGGCGCAATTTGCTTCTCCAGCTTTCAATCACCCGCGTGCTGCCCATATCGGCTATGTGGCACTGCGCAAGCTACAAGACGGCGGCAATGCGCATGAACTGGTTCCGGAGTATTTGCAACTGGCAGAAGCAGAAGCGAAGTGGCTTGCCCAAAAGCAGGCGGGGGCCGTAAAGGAGTAAAAGCATGAGTCAACCAATCGATTTGGAATATCGTTATATGACGATGCAGGACGTTGGGGCTGTGGCAGAGCTGGAGCGCTTGGCTTTTACAACTCCATGGCCGCATGATGCATTTGTCAACGAGCTGACGAGAAATCCAAATGCACGCTATGTAGTCGTCGTTCACCAAAATCGGATTATCGCTTACTGCGGCATGTGGATCGTGATCGATGAGGCACATATTACAAATATCGCCGTCCATCCACTATATCGCGGAAAAAAGGTTGGATTGGCACTGATGATTAAAATGATGGGTGTTGCCAAGATGCAGGGTGCCCATAGCATGACGCTGGAAGTTCGACCTTCGAACACAGTCGCACGGAACATGTATATCAAGCTCGGCTTCAAAGAGCATGGGCGACGCAAGGGATATTATTCGGATAACAATGAGGACGCAATCATTATGTGGGTGACATTGTAATGAACAAGACGTATACGTCGCGCTACGAGAAGCGCATACAGCAAAAATACGAAGCACATAGGGAATCAGGTGCTCCTACTTATATTTTAGGAATTGAAACAAGCTGCGACGAGACAGCGGCTGCTGTCATCCGTGATGGCCGAGAGGTGCTGTCGAACGTCATCGCTTCCCAAGCCGATATCCATAAAAGGTTTGGCGGAGTCGTGCCGGAGGTGGCTTCTCGCAGACATGTAGAGAATATTACGCTTACCATTGAAGAGGCACTGACCGAGGCCGGAAAAACGTTGGATGACATCCAGGCAATTGCGGTGACGTACGGGCCTGGGCTTGTCGGAGCCCTGTTAGTCGGCGTGGCAGCAGCAAAAGCCATTTCCATGGCCAGAGGCATCCCGCTGATTGGAGTGCATCATATCGCGGGTCATATTTACGCGAATCGTCTGGTGCAAGAAATGGAGTTTCCGCTGATTGCACTCGTTGTATCGGGCGGGCATACAGAGCTTGTCTGGATGAAGGAGCACGGTCAGTTCGAGATTTTGGGGGAAACGCGAGATGACGCGGCAGGGGAAGCGTATGACAAGGTAGCACGAGCGTTGAATATGCCGTATCCAGGCGGACCTCATATTGATCGCCTCGCACATGAAGGGGAGGCAAATGTACCGCTCCCTCGTTCATGGCTGGAGCCAGACTCCTACGATTTCAGCTTCAGTGGCTTGAAGTCAGCTGTGCTCAATACGTTGCACAATGCAGCTCAGCGAGGAGAGACGATCGAACCGGCGAATCTGGCTGCGAGCTTCCAAGACTCTGTAACGGAAGTGCTCGTAGAAAAGACGATTCGTGCAGCCCGTTCTCATGGAGCGAAGCAGGTATTGCTGGCTGGCGGTGTGGCGGCGAATCGTGGACTGCGTGAGAGACTGCAAGCGAGATGCGAGGCAGAAGGAATTCCTCTCGTGATCCCTCCGTTCTCGTTATGCACAGACAACGCTGCGATGATTGCGGCAGCAGGCTTTATCAAGTATGAAAAAGGACAGTTTGAGGGGCTTGATTTGAACGGAGTCCCAAGCTTGTCGCTTTCTGAGCAATAGATGTAAAAATGCAAGAAGGGACTATCCAAGCCGGATAGTCCCTTTCTTTTTTGTTACTTGTCGCCACGCACCTTTTCGAAAAAGGGTGCAGCTTTTTGGGGGAGTATCTCTTCAAACTGCTTCCGTTCCTCAGCAGTCAGCTGATCCTCGTGCATGACCCCGTTTTCATCCGTAATCTTTATTTTCAGATCCATGAGTTGCTTCATGATCGCCGAAAACTCCGCGTACTCTTCTTCAGTCAGCTTACTTTTCGCTTCCTGAAAGAATTTCTCGATTTCCTGATAATCCCCCTGTGTGCCACCACGCTCGATGATGGTTTGCGATGACCCGAAGATTTGATCAGCCAAATAAGGAGTAGCCAGGGCCGCAGTTGGGATCAGGATAGCCACTGCTATGATTCCACTTACCAAACGTTTTTTCATGAATAATCTCCCTTTCTTTTGCAAGAAGTCATTTTGATAGGAGAGGTACACACGACTCTCGATTTCGGGTGGGGTTTTCAACGATTCAGCATGTTGAAGAAGCTCATCGCGTAGTTGTTTGTCTATGGACATAAGAGTCTCCTCCCGATAATTCGCAATGCTTGCGTAGTGCCTTCAGTGCCAGATGATGCCTGGATTTCACGGTACCGAGCGGGATTTGCAGCAACTCGGCGATTTCATCCAGAGCATAATCGTGAAAATAGCGCAGAATGACCACTAGGCGTAACTTGTACGAAAGTGTACGAACCACTCCGAGCAATTCAAGCTGTGTCTCAGATTTGATCACTGTGGAATCTGCCCAATCAAATTGCTCATCGTGCATAAGGCGGTTTCGTTCAAAGAGCCGTATTCTTCGCCAAGCTTTCCTTTTCCAGTCCTGCACCTGACGGACGGTGATCCCGTGAAGCCAAAAGCGAAACGGCCGACTCTGATCATAGGTGTGAAAAGAACGCCACATACGAATATAGGTTTCATTCACTATGTCTTCGATGTCTTGTTTGTTGTAGACAAGAAAAGCGATCGTACGATGAACATCGGTGTGCGTAGCTTGATAAACGACGCGAAAAGCTGCTTCGTCTCCCGTCAGCATTTTTTCCAGCCAAGGGAGCAACTCTTTATCATTCATGGGGGCCCCTCCAGAACGTATTACATCCCTATATTCGCTAACAGAGGCAAAAAGGTTCAGTTGTTTCCGTCCCTCTACTATGATTTATCCACATCATAGGATAACTTTCTGGATTGTTCACATAGACTCCTGTGAATACTGGTGATAACACGAGAAAATGACCGGGAAAACCGCATGTGCTCTGTGGATTGTTCTGTGGAAAATGTGGATAAAAAAGTCGAGTTATCAACAGGAGGGAGACTCGTGAGAAAGAAACTCGCGTTGATTTGCTTGTCATTCCTGATATTGTTTCTGGCTACAAATATAGGAAATCCATTGATAGCAAAGGAAAAACAACAAGTCATCATGCTGTTTGTGGAGGGGATGTCGTTTCATGATCTGGAGCAGCTCAAAAAGTTATCAACTGTGGATAAATGGTTGGATGGTGCAGGAGCTGGGGCTCTGTCCATAAGAACACCCGGATCGCGAACGGCCGCGAACGGCTACCTGCTCATGGGGAGCGGCGGTCAAGCGCTTTACTCTGAAAAGAGCGGGACAGGCTATCATCCGTATGAAGCGCTCTCGTCCAGGGAAACAGCCGGTGAACGGGCGCAAGAGCTGGGCAGTGATCAGGCGCAGGAGGTGGCGCGCTCCTCGATCATTTTTCCGGGTATTTTCCGGCTCTTGGCAGATAATCGGGAGAAACCGTATTCTGCGCAAATTGGGCTTCTTGGAACGGTGCTTGCTGCAAACCACATTCCGGTTGCTTTATATGGAAACGGTGACTATGAGGATACCCGGCAGAGACATGCCGTTCTATTTGCAATGGATCAGCAAGGAAGGGTTCCGACAGGGGACATTTCTACAAAAAGCATGGAGCTCCTTCGTGGCTATCCGTACGGGATCAAGACAAACTACGCTTACTTGCTTGAGAAAATCCACAGCGAGCGTCAAGCGGGCTTGATTATTGCTCAACTCTCAGATTTATCCCGGTTATACCAGTTGGGTACGGATATGGACCCAGGTCAGTTTTCCTGGCAGTATCAGCGTGTTTTGCGGGACTTGTCCCTTTTCCTTAACCAGCTCCTTGTGGAACGTAAACCACACCAACGCATTGTATTGGCATCGCCAGCCGTCAATCATGTGGCGACAAAAGAAAAGGCTCTCTTATCTCCCGTGTTCATTTGGGGAGAGAAAGCGAGTGGAGTTTTGACATCAGCTACCACGAGGCAAGCGGGATTAGTCAGTGGACTGGATATGGTACCAAGCATACTGTCTTGGCTGGATGTACCCGTACCAAACGGGTTGGCTGGTCATGTCATACGTATCGAAAAAGGGAAGGGTCTCACTGCCCTTCAGAATCAGGTAGGTGAAATTCATCATACGTATGCGACACGGCCAGCAGTGCTCTATACCTACGTCATGCTGCAGATTGTCATTGTAGGATGTGCGGTCGTTCTCTGGTGGTTTGGGCGGAAGAGAGAAGGGGCAGGCCTTTTGTGGCTTCGTAGAGGAATACGTCTGGCGCTGCTGGCTTTATTGTGGTTTCCCGCATTGCTTTTGGCAGAGAGCCTGCTCGACTGGCAGGTTTCTGGCGCGGTTGTCTTGGGGGGACTGATCATGACTGCCTTGATCGCAGCTTTTTGGCAGGAAGCTCATGCTCTCTCGCGAATCGTGATGACGGTTAGCGGAGTCACGACAGCCATTCTGCTGGTGGACGGATGGACTGGCTCGCATTTGATGCGGCAATCGTACCTCGGGTATGATCCGGTAATCGGAGCGAGGTTTTACGGGCTAGGAAATGAATACGAAGGGGTCCTGATCGGCAGTACGATCATACTTGTGGCTTCGCTGTACGAGAGAATGCGTGGGGGACAAAAGGAGCTAGGTCGGGAAAATAAATGGTTGCCTGCTGTCTCCGCAGCCATATTCAGTGTCGTGCTGTACTACATGGTGGCACCGAGCCTAGGAACAGATGCAGGGGGTTTTCTTGCGGGGCTGATCGGTTTTTCCGTGGCATTGTCACGGCTTGAGGGCTGGCGAATCGGCAAAAAAGGCCTCCTGCTGTTGGCAGGCGGCCTGGTTATGGGTGTATGCAGTTTGATGGCGATCAGTCTCATGTCAGATCAGCCCTTGACCCATGTCGGACGGCTTTCTCAGCAGATTGTACATGGGGAATGGTCCGAGGTAGGGCAGATGATTGAACGCAAGCTGGCGATGAATCTCCGTTTGATTCGTGTTTCCATTTGGAGCAAAGCATTTGTCGTCTCCCTGATTGCTCTAGGCGTTCTCACCTTGAAAAACGACCGCTTTTTGCACCATCTGGCGAAGGACGCGCCTTACTTGATCAAAGGCTTTGCTGGTGTCATTGCCGGTGCACTGGCTGGGCTGATCCTCAATGACTCAGGCATCGTCACAGCAGCCACCTGCACTACCTTTCTGGTGATTCCTGCTCTCTATGCCGCCTTGGAGGAGCCTGCGCAGGAGCGCTGTTCTACGTGAAGAGGAGACTACTCCTCTGATAGCGCGCTCCACTCGTCATACAACTGCTCCAGCTCTTCTTTGGCAGCCTGGATTTGATCGTTGCGTTCTTTTGCCTGCACATGATCGCTATAAATTTCCGGGAGACAGAGTTCTTCTTCCCATCTGACAATGTCAGCCTCTCGTTTTTGGATCGAGACCTCAATCTCTTCCAAACGGCGCTGACGTTGACGCTCACGACGTTTCGCTTCCTTATCTAGCTCATAAGAGGATTTCTCAGGCTGTGCCGCTACGGTACCGCCTTGTTTTTTTGCGGGCTGCGCTGCTTGTTCGGCTGCGAGCTCTTCCAGTTCCTGCTTTTTCTCCACGAAGTAATCGTAGTTACCCAAATAGCTGGTCACGCCATCACCTGTCAGCTCTAGGACGCGTGTGGCAATCTTGTTTAAGAAGTAACGGTCATGGGAGACGAACAGGATCGTACCCGGATAATCGTAGAGGGCGTTCTCGAGCACTTCCTTGCTGAAAATATCCAAGTGGTTCGTCGGCTCGTCGAAGATCAGGAAGTTTGCTTGCTTTAACATGAGCTTTGCGAGGGAGACGCGTGCACGCTCTCCTCCAGAAAGGTCGCTGATCTTCTTTTGTACATCATCACCGCTAAACAAGAAGTTGCCGAGCAAGGTACGGACGTCCTTTTCCAGCATGTTCGGATATTCATCCCAAATTTCGCCGAGAACTGTATTCCGTTCGTTCAGGTTACGATGCTCCTGGTCGTAGTACCCGATTGTTACATTGCTTCCGAAATGAATATCGCCGCGCAGCTTAGGCAACTGTTCCACAATCGTTTTTAACAGCGTCGATTTCCCGATACCATTGGGACCGACCAAGGCCACACGCTCTTCGCGTTCGATTTCAAACGTAAGGCCCTGAGAAAGAACAGCATCCGGGTAGCCAATCGCAACGTTGTTTGCCTTCATCACGATGGTGCCGCTCATTTTCGCCACATCAAAGGAGAAGTGGACGGATTTGTTGTTCATAATCGGCTTGTCCAAGCGGTCCATCTTTTCCAACGTCTTGCGCCGGCTCTGTGCTCGTTTGGTCGTCGTAGCCCGAGCGATGTTTCGCGCGATGAAATCCTCCAGCTTGGCGATCTCTTCCTGCTGCTTTTCGAATCGCTTCAAATCCTGTTCGAGCCGAGCCGCTTTTTCATCAAGGAAGCGGCTGTAGTTACCGACATAGCGGGTAGCACGTGTCCGTTCGATTTCATAGACAACGGTCACGAGCTTGTCCAGGAAGTAACGGTCATGGGAGACTACGAGAATGGCGCCCTGATAGTTTTGCAAATACGTCTCCAGCCAAGTCAGCGTCTCGATGTCCAGGTAGTTCGTCGGCTCATCGAGCAGGAGAATGGTCGGAGATTGGAGCAGCAGCTTGGCAAGTGCCAGACGAGTCTTCTGTCCGCCGCTCAATGTGCGGATCGGCGTCGTGTAATCGAAGTCCGCAAATCGTAGGCCGTGCAATACTCCACGAATCGCACCCTCGTAGCTGTAGCCGCCCTTTTCCTTAAAGGCCTCCGAGCGGTGAGAGTAATTTTCCAACAGTTGCTGGTAACGCTTCTCATCAGCCAGTATAGCCGGATCGCCCATTTTGGCCTCGAGCTCACGAAGCTCCAGCTCTTCTTTTTGCAGATGGGAAAAAACACTCAACAGCTCATCCCAAATCGATCGTTCCGATTCAAGACCGCTGTTTTGTGCCAAATACCCAAGGGTTACATCCTTTGGGATGCGGATAATTCCTTTGTCGTAGCTTAGCTCGCCGGCGAGGATCTTCATCAGAGTCGATTTGCCTGCACCGTTTACGCCAACCAGGCCAACCCGTTCCCCGGTTTGAATTTGCAGGGAGATGTCTTGTAGAATGGTTTCGATACCATACGTTTTTTCTATATGTTCAGCTTGTAGCAAAATCATCGGATTCACCTCTTTATATACTAATGCCAGTGTAGCCTAGAGAGAGCGCATGGGACAAGCCTCGTGGGAATGTCCCAAGCACGTTATGAAAGAGGGAAGAGGTTGTCATGGACCAAAAAACGAATAAAAAACAGCTGCGAAGCCATATTTTGGAGAGACGCAAATCCATGTCTGCAAAGGAACGGGAGCAGTTTTCCAGAGAGGCATGCGATCATTTGCTGTCTCATGAAAGGCTGGCTGATGCCAAAGCAATCATGGCTTTCCATCCTTTTGGAGATGAACTGGATATTCTGCCCTTTCTACATGAGGCAAAAAAGCGAGGCCAAGACATATGGCTGCCGCTCACAAACATTGCCGAGAGACGTCTCATTCCTTATCGGTATACAGGCCCAGAAATGCTAAAGCAGGGAGTCTACGGAATTTGGGAGCCAGACCCTGCCTTGGCAGAGGAAGCGGACGTATCACACTTGGATGCGATCATTGTTCCAGGCGTTGCTTTTGACAGCAAGGGCGGGCGAATGGGGTATGGCGGTGGTTATTATGACCGTTTTCTGGCAACGCTGAAAAAGCTCCCGTTCTTGGTTGGAGTCGGCTTCTCTATTCAGGTCGTGGAGCATGTGCCCCTAGAGTCTCATGATGTTTTGCTGAATGCAGTTGTCACCGAAAAAGGTCTTCTGCATTTTTGAATGTTTTGTGTCAGCAGCTTTTACATGCCTTCTACTGTCGCGAATGGTGCTATCCCCCAAGGAAAAACGACGAGACGTTTTTGACAGAAAAGTGTACAATACTATCGAATGAGAAACCGGAGGAATGTATCGTGAGCAAATGGAAGGTAGGCGTTATTTCTGCAAGTGATTCGATTGCCAGAGGAGATCGTGTGGACGATCGTATGCCAATCGTTCGTCATCTGACAAGGGAATGGCTTCAAGTAGATGTCGCTGTATACCGTGCCGTTAGTGATGATATGGAAGATTTGCAAGAACATATGATTGAGCTCGTAGACCGCGAAAAATGCGATCTGTTGATTGTTACGGGTGGCACAGGACTTAGCCCGCGTGACGTTACGCCAGAAGTGACAGCGTGGGTCATTGACAGACCAGTCCCAGGCTTGGCCGAAGAAATGCGCCGTGCTGGTTTGAAGCAATCCCGCCGTGCGATGCTGACACGTGCAGTTGCGGGAACCAGGGGTAATTCGTTGATTATCAACCTCCCTGGTAATCCGAGAGGCGTAGAAATCTGTTTCAATGCGATTGGCGATATGCTGTCCGACGCTTTGCACATTTTGCAAGGGACGGGAGAAGCAAACGAAGATTGGGGAGGATTGCATTGGTAGAAAAACCTCAGATGCGGGAAGTGCCAGTGCGTGAAGCGATCGGAATGATGCTTCCTCACGATATGACGCAAATTTTGCCTGGAGAATTCAAAGGGCGCTTGTTTAAAAAAGGACATGTTGTCACCGAAGCGGATATTGAGCCGCTGTTGTCCATTGGCAAAGAGCATATTTATGTGCTGGAGATGCCAGAAGGCTACATCCATGAGGAAGAAGCGGGCATTCGAATCGCGAAGGCTGTTTCTGGATCAGGCTTGACCTTGACGCCTCCTTATGAGGGCAAGGTGTCGATGAAGGCCGCGAGAACAGGTTTAGCCAAAATAAACGAGGAAGCTGTCCATGCTTTGAACAAGCTTGAAGGAATTGCGTTCTCCACGATTTACGGCGATCAGGTCGTGCATCCGGGACATACATTGGCGGCTACGAGAATCATCCCGTTAATTATGGAAGAGTCTCGAATCATCGAGCTGGAGCAGCTGGCCAAACAGTTTGACGAACCGATTGTCCAAGTAAAAACGTTTCAGGATAAAAGAGTGGGACTTGTTACGACCGGGGGAGAAGTTTTCTCTGGCAGGATTGCAGACAAGTTCGGTCCTGTCATTCGAAACAAGGTGGAAGCTCTCGGCTCTACTGTCGTAGACCAGCGTTTTGCGCCAGATGACAAGGAAGCGATCGAACAGCAGATTCACTCGTTCCTCGATGAAGGGGTCGATCTGATCCTGGTCACGGGGGGCATGTCTGTCGATCCAGATGACCGCACGCCGGGAGCGATTGCAGGAGTAGGAGCGGAAGTAGTGCGTTACGGTACACCGATGCTGCCGGGCTCCATGCTGATGGTTGCTTACAAAGGCGAAGTGCCGATTCTCGGATTGCCGGGAGCGGTCATGCATGAAACGTTTACTTCCTTTGATGTATTTTTGCCGCGCATTTTGGCTGGGGAGCGAATTGTGGCTTCCGATATGACAAGACTCGGATATGGTGGTTTACGAAAGTGCTAGCTGGTTAGACTGGCAAATAACGAAAAGCAAACGACTTCACAAGAAAAAGGAGTGAACAAGTATGAGCTCAATCGGGATTCCTGGATTAATCTTAATTTTAGTTTTAGCCTTGGTGCTTTTTGGTCCGAAAAAGCTTCCAGAATTGGGGCGTGCGGTAGGTCATACTTTGAAAGAATTCAAAAATGCTACACGTAGTCTGACAAGCGACGATGAAGAAGACGATGAGGAGAAAAAGCGCAAAGAGCTAGCTTCCAAAGAAGCGTCTGCCAAAACAGCGCCGGTTGTCGCTGAGAAGGAAGCAGCGGAGCGGGAGCGAATTGAACGCGAAGTTCGTGAAAAAATGGAACGCGAGCGCTTGGAAAAAGAAATCCGCGAAAAGCTGGAGCAAGAGCGCCTGCAAATGGAAAAAGAGCAGAAGAACGCGTAACAGGTAAGGTTGGTGGTTACCATGAAGGATCAGGAAATGACAGTGGTAGAACACCTGACGGAACTGCGCAAGCGCATCATATGGGTGCTGGCCGTGTTTATTGTCGCATTGATCGTCGGTTTTTTCCTCGCCGGTCCACTCGTGGATTATTTAAAGCAAGAACCGATTGCGGATGGCGTGCCCATTGTCTCGTTGCATCCGTCAGACGCACTTCGTGTTTACATGCAGGTTGCCTTCCTTGTGGGCGCTGTCATCACACTGCCTGTAGCACTTTATCACGTTTGGCGTTTTGTTTCTCCGGGGATGGAAGTACAGGAAAAGCGGGGGACGCTTTACTTCATCCCGGCGGCTTGTTTTCTATTTATCGTTGGTATCCTGTTTGGCTATTACGTTGTTTTCCCGATGGTCATGCAGTTTATGACCAGTATTACAGCGTCGATGGGCGCAGACCCGAACTACGGAATCGCGCAATACTTTGGCTTTATGTTTAATATGGTCATTCCGTTCGGGATACTGTTCCAGCTGCCGATTATCGTCATGTTCCTGACGAGACTGCGCATCCTCAATCCAATGAGGCTGGCAAAGGCACGACGCTACGCTTACTTTGCACTGGCTGTCGTCGGAATCACCTTGACGCCTCCTGAGATTGTCAGCGATATTCTCGTGATTATCCCTTTGCTGCTGCTGTACGAGCTGAGCATTTGGCTATCCCGCGTTGTTTATCGCAAGCAATTAAAAGAACAAGAAGCGTGGGAACAAGAATACGGCAGTTTGGAAACAAACGAACCCGTTCAATAACGAGCATGAGAAAAGTCTTCTGTCCTGAGTGGCAGAGGACTTTTTTGGTATTCCAGCAGAAATTGGGAAATACTACAGACGTTATGATCCGGGAGGTGCTGAATATTGTGGCTGATCGTATGTTTGGCGTTGCTCTTTTCTGGGAGTACTGCGAATGCCGCCGGGCTGGGGGAGCCTATCGAACTGTTTGATACGGACAAGCAGCGCGTTGTGGCTAGCTTTGAAAATACAGCTGGATTTCAGGAGGAAGCCCAGCAGATTTTGCAGAGTGTGAGTGGGCGGGTCTTGGAGTTTAATCCATCGTTGGATTCCGCCATGATCGTAAAAATTCCGCTAGTCCCCCCAAAGCCGATAAAGCTAAAATCCGCGAATCTCGATGCGATGATTGCAGAGATGTTTGTTATCATGCCAAAAAAAGGGGAGCGTCGTCCGTGGCTGATTCTGCACACGAAAGAATACGAAACGGTCGTTGTGGAGTTTACCGAAAAAGTTGACCATCTGAGGGAGCAGGTGAAATTGCCGTAAAGTGGCGCTCCTTCTTGCAAAAACAAGCCCGGTCGTCCATAAAAAGCGACGAAACCGGGCTTTCGATTATTTCATGGGAGTGAGGAAGGTTTGGGTGAAGTAGTCTGTATATACGCCCACTCCTAACTGGGTGAAGCCTTTTTCAAGTACGTTTTTGCGATGGCCTGGACTGTTCATCCAGCCTTCATGGGCTTCGATAGCATCCGTGTAGCCTGCTGCAATATTCTCTCCGGCCATGCTGTAAGCGAGAGATGCACTTTTCATGCGGTCAAAAGGATTACTCCCGGTAGTCGCAGAGATGTGATCGAAGAAATTGTTGCCCTCCATGTCCATGCTGTGTTTTCGTGCCACATCGGCAGCTTTTTCGTTCCATTGAAGGGGCGGAAGCTTGTATCGGTAGCGGGAGACATTGACCAGATCGAGGATTTGCCGCTCAGATGCTGCATTGACCTGCTCTCGTTCACCGACACGAAGCGGCGGGGGATCAAAATTGGGGGCCTGGCCTTGATAGGTCCACTTCGTTTCGTAAAAACTGCCGCGCAACAGCATTTGCGTATCCATCATACGTACGGCGGTGACCTTGTTGCCATTTTGCTTGTCCAAGTAATACATGTAGGGAGTGCCGTCTTTCATGACAAGAGGGCGTTGCTGCTTTTGATTGGTAATCTGGATATGGGCCCCCTGAAAAGAGAAAGAAACAATGTTTTGTACATCCATCTGACGCTCGAGTGATTGCTGGCTGGTGCCAACGCCGATGTTTCCGAGCTTTGCTGTCGGAGCGAGCGAATACACATCGACGACTTTGTCATTTGCGATGCCGACTTGAATGTAGCGGGCAGGCTCGCGATTGTACACCCACCATTGATAGCCGAGACTGCTTGGCTCTTTGCGGGCAGGCTCACCTAATAGCTTGTATACTTCCTCAGAAGACATGCCGAGACCTATGTCAAAAATCGTGTTAGGCTTCTCCTCTCGAATGGGTGCTGCAGGTGGTTTGTTCGTTGCAGGATTTTGGGGAAGCGGCAGAGAGGCCGGGACTGCATCGGGTGTAGTCTGTTTTTCAGGCTGTCCGACGGAGAATACAGGAGGTTGACCGACCCAAGCGGTTTGAGAAGTTTCGTCCCAACCGATAGGCTTATTCAAGTGGCGACTGATCATGGGCAGAGGTACATATAGCGTTCCTTTGTATTCTAAGGAGGCTGGTATTACCTTGCCTTCCTCCGTGTAGTACCCGGGCTTTTCACTTTCGACGATTTCACGGCCATCCCAATAGATGGAGGCTGGGTTAAGGTTGACCCGTATAAAGGAAGTAGTATCCGAAGTGAAGAGACGGCTGATTCCCAAGACTCCCAGGGCAATTAAGCCAATCCAGAGCCATTTGTGCATGGAACAATTCCCTCCTTGGCGAGCTTGCCTGATTCTATGTTTCATTTATATGAGCGTGTCCGAATACTAGAACCTTTTTGCTAGAGAATGCAATTTAATAGGAGGAAGAGGAGTCAAGCAGTTGCAAATGGAAAAAAGTGAGGGAAACTACTTGCAAAGTACATAGTGATTCATTATTATAGGAATTGGGTGTTAGCACTCATAACAGTCGAGTGCTAACAACGTAAATTTGTTTACCTACATTTTTTGAGGAGGGTGTTTTTAGTGCTTAAGCCATTGGGTGACCGTGTGGTAATCGAAGCTATCTCCAAAGACGAAACGACTGCAAGCGGTATCGTTTTGCCTGATTCTGCAAAGGAAAAACCGCAAGAAGGCCGCGTAATCGCAGTAGGTTCTGGCCGTGTTGCTGACAACGGCGAGCGCATCGCTTTGGAAGTAAAAGAAGGCGATAAAGTAATCTTCTCCAAATACGCTGGTACTGAAGTAAAGGTAGACAACAAGGAATACCTCGTGCTGCGCGAATCCGATATCCTCGCGATCATCGGTTAAGGCTCTTAACATAGGAAGTCGAACGAATAAACACATAACAGGAGGTTGAGTTTAGATGGCAAAACAAGTCAAATTCTCTGAAGACGCTCGCCGCTCCATGCTCCGCGGTGTTGAAACTTTGGCAAATGCGGTTAAAGTAACCCTCGGTCCAAAAGGCCGTAACGTGGTTCTTGAGAAAAAATTCGGTTCTCCGTTGATCACAAACGACGGTGTAACGATCGCGAAAGAAATCGAGCTGGAAGATGCTTACGAAAACATGGGTGCGCAACTGGTTAAAGAAGTTGCTACCAAAACCAACGACATCGCTGGTGACGGTACAACAACTGCAACTGTACTTGCTGCAGCTATGATCCGTGAAGGTCTGAAAAACGTAACTGCTGGCGCTAACCCAATGGTTATCCGCCGTGGTATGGAAAAAGCAGTTCGTGCAGCTGTAGAAGAAATCAAATCCATCGCGAAGCCGGTTGAGAACAAATCCTCTATCGCGCAAGTAGCTGCGATTTCCGCTGACGATCAAGAAGTAGGTAACCTGATCGCTGAAGCAATGGAAAAAGTGGGTAAAGATGGCGTAATCACTGTTGAAGAATCCAAAGGATTCGTAACAGAGCTGGAAGTAGTAGAAGGTATGCAATTTGACCGTGGCTACGCTTCCCCTTACATGATCACTGACACTGACAAGATGGAAGCGGTTCTGAACAACCCTTACATCCTGATCACTGACAAAAAAATCTCCAACATCCAGGAAGTTCTGCCTGTACTGGAGCAAGTCGTACAAAGCGGCAAACCACTCCTGATCATTGCTGAGGATGTTGAAGGCGAAGCGCTCGCTACTCTCGTAGTGAACAAACTGCGTGGTACCTTCACAGCTGTAGCAGTTAAAGCTCCTGGCTTCGGCGATCGCCGCAAAGCTATGCTGCAAGACATCGCTGCTCTGACTGGCGGCGAAGTAATCACAGAAGAGCTGGGTCTGGACCTGAAATCCACTAAGCTGGAGCAACTGGGCCGCGCTGGCAAAATCGTGGTTACAAAAGAAAACACAACTGTTGTTGAAGGTGCTGGCGACAAGGCTTCCATCGAGAGCCGCGTAACGCAAATCCGTCAACAAATCGAAGATACTACTTCCGATTTCGATCGTGAAAAACTGCAAGAGCGTTTGGCTAAATTGGCTGGCGGCGTAGCAGTAATCAAAGTCGGTGCAGCTACTGAAACCGAACTGAAAGAGAAAAAACTCCGCATCGAGGACGCTCTGAACTCTACTCGCGCAGCAGTAGAAGAAGGTATCGTACCTGGTGGTGGTACTACTTTGATCAACGCAATCAAAGCGGTTGAAGCGATCAACGTAGGTGGCGAAGAGGCTGTAGGTGTAC